>NZ_JBWZET010000210.1:0-59036 GCF_056722145.1 Rhizomicrobium sp.
GGCTGCTGACCGGGTGGCAGATGCATTGGCCGCGATCGCGGCGTTAACGGATAGGCTGCGGCCACGGGCGCGGCCGCTGCCGCCACCGGACTGCTGGTTCTGCTGCTCGCGCAGCGAGAAATTGAGACCGTTGCCGGCGAGGTTGAGACCCGCATCGCTCAGAGCGCGATTGAGGCTCGAGGCGTCGCGCTGCAACAGTTCGAGTGTCTTAGGATTGTCGACCACCAGATTGGCCTGGGCTTGGCCGGAGCTGTCGACAGTGAGACGGACATCGACGCGGCCGAGTTCGGCCGGATCGAGCCGGATATCGAACTGGTGCAGGCCTTCGAGCGACTTGGCGGCAATGGTGACGCCCAATTTGTCGAACGGGGTTGCGGCGTCGGCGCTCTGGTGATGCTGCGCACTGACCTGGACATCGGCGGTAACGGTCGGTGCGGCCGGAGCCGGTTCGGCTGCGGTCGGGTCGAGCTTCGCCGGCGCGGCGCTGTGCGTCGGGATGCTGTGCGGCTGGGCGGCTTGCGCGACCGTTGGTTGGGTGGCGGGCTGAGCGGCGGATTGGGTCGCGGGTTGGGCCGCGGACGGGGTCGACGACGGCGACGCGGTTGACGCCCGTGCGGTCGGTTCGGCGTCACTGGCGGTCTGTCCAGCCTTCGACTTCGCCGCGGCTTTGACTTTGGGATCCGATTTCGCGTCGGTCTTGACGTCGCCCTTGGCATCAACCGGTGCGCGCGCCACGAGTGTTTCGGCGGCGTTCACGGCAGCTGTTTGGCGTGCGGTTGCATCAGCGGCTGGCGGCAGGGCGGAACCCGGCTGTGGCGCGGGCGCGGGAGTGGTCTGCGGAGGGGCCATCTGCGCGGCCTGCTGGATTGCCTGTTGTGCCGCTTTGCGCTCGGTTGTCCGATCGCTGTGCGGCGTCGGCGACGCGGCGGGCTCCGCCGACTGCGGGTCCGGCGGCGGCGCGCTAGGGTCGGTGCTGTCGCCGGCGAGGGACGGTGCCGCTTGCGGCGCGGCTGGTGGCGCAGCGGCGGCCGATGGGGCCGCGGCCGTCTGAATGGGCAATCCGGTCGCCGGTGTCACGTTAGGCATCGGAACAGCGGCCATCGGATTGAATCCGACTGCGGCGGGATCGGGTTGCCCCGGTGCAGTACTGTCGGTCGCTGACGAGTGCTCCGTCGGTTCCGCCGATGCAGCGTCGGTCGCGCACTCGGTATCGCTGGCGGAGCTGGTCGCGGCAATCTTGGCAGCCGTTGCGGCGGCAGGCACGGTCTGCGTCAGCTGCAACAGCGCGCCCAGATCGACTGGCGTTTTGCCGCTCTTATCGACGGTGGACTTGTTGTCCGGCTTCGGGGCGCTGGCGTCGCTCGACGCCGCTGCCGCGGTGTTTGAGTCGGATGCGGCGGCGGCCGCGGCCAAGTCTGCCGGGTCGGTCGGTGTAGTGGATGACGGAGCGTTGGGCGTCGAAGTCGTGTCGGCAGGCAGTGCAGCCGAGTTCGACGCGCCCGCGAGATTGCTCAGATCGGGCGTGACCGGCGCAGCAGAAGCAGTGTCGCCGCCACTCTGGCCGGTCACCGCCTGCGCCAGCATGGAGGCGGCGGCAAAGGTGGTGATCGGCATGGCATTGGCTGGCGCTGCGGCGGTGCCGGGCATGGCCGGCGCTGTCGAGGCCAGCAGTGACGTAGCGGATGCGGCGGCGTCCGTTGCGGCGCTCATCCGTTCGAGCAGGGCGCCGAACAGAGCGTCGATGGTGTTGGGTGTGGCGGCGGCGGCCTGGGGGGCTGCCGTCGTATTCACCGCGCTGACTGTTGCCACGTCGACCAAGTGCGAGGTCCGCGAAAGTTGCCGGACCATAGAAGCAAGGCCCGGACCACTTCGCCGAAGCCCGAAAACACTGTGTTTTTTGCCGGAGCCGAGGACCTGCGGAGGCAATGCTGGCGCGGCACCTTCTGCCGGAGGGGGCAAAAAATGCCGTGCGACCTGCTCCAAAAACCCCGGTTTTCCGCCCCAAACCGCGCCCAGGAACTGGCATGGGCCTTGCGATCATTTGAGCGGCGACAAAGCATTTTCGGGAAACGACCCGTGGCCCTGAACGGAATTCTGTCGAGCGCACTCACTTCCATGCAGACCAACACGTCTGCCTTGAAGGTGGTCTCGGAAAACATCGCGAACCTCAACACCGCCAACTACGCGCGGCGTGAGGTCAATCTCAGCGTACTCGGGTCCAATGGCATTCCGGCCGGCGTGACTATCGAAGACGTCACCCGTGTCACCAACCAGTATCTGACCCAGGAAAGCCTGTCGGCGACCTCTTCGTCCTCGCAGTATGATGCGATGAGTTCGGGCTATGACCAGATCAATGCGCTGCTGGGTTCGCCCGGCGACGGCAATTCGCTGACCTCCAAGCTGTCGGACGTGCTGACCAAGCTCGGCGCGGCGCAGCTGTCGACCAACACCGGCGCGAGCCAGTCGAGCGTCGTCAATTCGATGAGTTCACTGGCCTCGTCGATCTCGACAATGTCGACCTCGCTCGACGGTCTGGCGACGCAGACCGACAACCAGCTGGCGACGACGGTCTCCGGTGCGTCCGGCCTGATCAAGCAGATCTACAATTACAATCAGCTGATCAAGTCGGCTTACCTCCAGGGCAATACCGACACCACCTATCTCGACCAGCGCGACACCGCCTTGCAGAGCCTGGCGCAGGATATGGATGTCCGCGTTACCCCGCAATCGGACGGGACCGTTCAGGTCACCACCCAGGACGGCATCGGTCTGGTCGGCTCCAACGACTACGCGGCCCTCTCTTATAATACGGGCGCCGATGGCGTCTACGGAACGATCTCGGTCCAGGACACCAACGGCACCACCGGCCAGCCGATCGGCTCGGTGCAGTCGCTCGACAGCCATCTGGCTTCGGGAACGATGCGCGGCCTGATCGACATGCGCGATACCACCATTACCGGCGTCAAGAACGAACTCGGTTCGCTGGCCAAAGGTATCGCCAACGGCTTCAACGCGATTCACAACGCGTCGAGTTCCTATCCGCCGCCGACGACGCTGACGGGGCACGATACCGGTCTTCTCGCCACCGACTCGCTCAATTTCACCGGCCAGACCAGCATCGCCCTGACGAGTTCCAGCGGCGCGATGCAGCACACGCTCGCCATCGATTTCGACGCCCACACCATTTCGGTCGACGGCGGCGGCGCCAGCGCCTTCACCAACACGGTCGGCGGTTTTGCTTCGGCCCTCAATGGGGCCCTCTCCGGCGTCGGCGGGTCGGCCAGCTTCACCAACGGCGTGCTGACCGTCGACGGTGGCAGTTCGGGCGTCGTGGTCGGCGACGCCAATTCGGCCAATCCGTCTTCGCGCGGCGGTGCAGGCTTTTCGCAGTTCTTCGGCCTCAACGATCTGTTCACGACCTCGCAGCCGTCGCTGACCAACACCGGCATGTCGGCGTCCGACGCGCTCGGGCTGACGGCCAACGGCAGCATCAGTTTCACGCTCAAGAACGCCGCCGGCGCGGTGGCCACCACGGCGAACGTCGCCATCACCACGGGCATGACGGTCGGCCAGGCGATCTCCGCCATCAACTCCTCGCTCGGCGGCTATGCCAGTGTGTCGCTCGACGCCAATGGCGCGCTCAAGACTACGGTCAACGGCAATTATGCCGGCTACGGCTTGCAGGTTAACGACGACTCGACCTTGCGCGGGACTACCGGCATCAGCGTCAGCGCGCTGTTCGGCCTCGGCAGTAACGCGATCGGCGCGCTGTCGTCGGGCTTCAGCGTCCGTTCCGATATTGCGTCGTCGCCGTCGCGGATCGCGTTCGCCCAGCCCAACATGACCGGCACCCAGATCGTCGGATCCGGTGACTCCAACGGGCTGCTGGCGCTGCAGGCGCTGGCGACCAAGCAACTCAGTTTCGATAAGGTCGGCAGTCTCGGAGCGCAGACCGCTTCGCTGCAGAACTACGCCGGGGCGGTCTATCAGGACATCGCCACCCAGTCGGCGACCGCGACCGCCAACAAGACGACCCAGGACAACCGCCTGACCGAAGCCCAGTCGCGGCTGAGCGACAATTCGGGGGTCAACCTCGATGAAGAACTCTCCAACATGATCATGTACCAGAAAGCCTACAGCGCCGGCGCCCGGCTGTTGACCACGGTCAACCAGCTTTACGACAGCCTGTTGAGCATCCAGTGAGGTAAGCGATGAGTGTCGACCGCGTCGCAACGAACAATCAGACGAGCTACATGCTTTCGCAGATCGCGAAGGCGAATGTAAACCTGCAGAAATCGGAGATGCAGGTCACGACCGGCAAGGTGTCTTCGGACTATGCCGGGATCGGCGACAAGACGGCGGCCCTGCAGGGCGCCCAGGCGGCGGCCGATCGTGCGGCGGGCTATGCCGCCAACACCAATCTCGCGGTGACGCAGACCGACCTGCAGGACACCCAGCTGACGACGCTGTCGGGTCTGGCGACGCAACTGCAGAAGGCGATCCAATCGACCGCCGCCAATTCCGACGGCACCGGCTTGATGACGACGGCGCAAAGCATCTTCGAACAGGCATCCTCGATCCTCAATGCGACCGACGCCAACGGCGCTTACATCTACGGCGGCGAGAAATCGGACCAGCCGCCGTTCACCGCCACCAGTCTTGCCAATCTTGATTCTGGAACGGTCGCGAGTTTCTTCACCAATGGTTCGGTCAAGAAGACGGTGGCGGTCGGCGATGGCCAGACCCAGACCATCGGCGTGTTGGCGTCCGATATCGGCACCGGCCTGATGAGCGCGCTGAAGGCGCTGTACGACCAGGACCAGTCGCTGTCGCTGTCGGGTCAGATCACCAGCGCCCAGAACGATGCGCTGACCAACACGGTCCTGCCGCTGGCCAATACCGCCACCAGCACGCTCAATACCATCACCGCCCAGAACGGCGACACCTACACGTCGCTGAAGAGCGATGTAACGAACCAGCAGTCACTGCAGAACCTCTATTCCGGCTTCGTTTCCGACATCCAGGACGCCGATATGGGGACGGCACTGACCAATTTGTCGAACAACCAGACCGCGCTGCAGGCCGTGCTCACCGTCACCTCGAAGCTGAACAGCCTCAGCCTGCTGAATTTCCTGCCGACCACCGGCTGAACCGGGGGGCGCCTTGCGGGGACGCGGCCAAGTCGATAAGACGCCGCCATGATGCCTCATTCGTCGCCCGCAAAGCCGGTCAAAAGGGTCGTCGCCGCCATGTCGGGCGGGGTCGATTCCTCGGTTACGGCCGCCTTGCTCCAGCGCGAGGGCTACGAGGTCATCGGTGTCACGCTGCAGCTGTATTCCGGACAGGCCGATCGCAAGGGCGCCTGCTGTGCCGGCAAGGACATCTACGATGCCCGTCGCGTCGCCGATAAGCTCGGCATCGCCCATTATGTGCTGGATTACGAGGACCGCTTCCGCGCCGCGGTGATCGAGGATTTCGCCGTCAGCTACGCCAAGGGCGAAACCCCCATTCCCTGCATCCGCTGCAACGAGCGGGTGAAGTTCGGCGATTTGATGGAGAGTGCGCGCGCGCTCGGCGCCGATGCGCTTGCCACCGGCCATTATGTGCGCCGCGTCGAAGGAGGGGGCGGACCGCAGCTGCACCGCGCGGTGGACGAGGCGCGCGACCAGAGCTATTTCCTGTTCGCCACCAGCCGCAGCCAGCTCGATTATTTGCGCTTTCCGCTCGGCGGCATGACCAAGCCGGACGTGCGGGCGATCGCGGCGGATCTCGGTCTCGTCAACGCCAAAAAGCCCGACAGCCAGGACATCTGTTTTGTTACCGGCGACTACGGCGAGGTCGTCAAGCGCCTTCGCCCCGACGCCGGCGAGTCGGGCGAGATCGTCGATGACGCGGGCCGCGTGCTCGGCCGCCATGCCGGCATTGTCAATTTCACTATCGGACAGCGCAAAGGCCTCGGCCTGTCGGGCAATGAGGCGCCGCTGTTTGTTGTCAAACTCGAGCCCGAGACCCGCCGCGTCGTCGTCGGACCGCGCGCCGCCCTCAAAACCCGCCGGATCACGTTGAAGGACGTCAATTGGCTCGGCGATCCGGCCGAGGCCGCGGAATGCGCTGTCAAAGTGCGCTCGATGCGCCCACCGGTGCCGGCCCACGTCACGGTTGCGCCCGACGGCGCCGTCGTGGAACTGCTCGAGCCCGAAGAGGGCGTTGCGCCCGGCCAGGCTTGCGTCTTCTACCAGGGCAGCCGGGTTCTGGGTGGCGGCTGGATCGTGAGAGATTAAGCCGCGATCCCCGGCGACACGCGGGTTCTTGACAGCGTTCCGGCGCCCCAATACACCCGCGCCTCCGTGGCAGCGTAGCTCAGCGGTAGAGCAGGGGAATCATAATCCCTTGGTCGGGGGTTCAAATCCCTCCGCTGCTACCACTATCCCCCTATCCCTTGTCTGGAATCCCCGCGCGCGTGGTCACCGGTTTCCGTCCGGCGTCCCGGTTAAGACGCTGGGCATATTCGGTAATCTATTGTTTCCGCAGGGGAATTCGCGGTGCAAAACTGCAACGTGTCGTTCCAATTCCGCAAACTTTATATTGAGAGTGTGTTGCAATCGCTGGATTGCGACGTGCGCGTTTGTTAGCGTTCTCAACGAAAACAGTAGGAGATAGCGCTTACCGAGTGCGGTAAGTCGCCCAAATCTCCCAGATTGGAAACGCGAGCGGGAACTCTCATCCGCACATTTGACTGGAGTTGGCGACTCAACAACTCGAGATGCGACTGCACCTTAGGATGATTAAATCGGCCAACTTAGAGGCCAAGCAGGAGGGACATCACAGTGAATTGGACTCGTACCCATTCGATGGCGTGGATCAAAGCCGGTCTGCTTGGCGGAGCCTGCGCGGCGGCGTTGCTGCCATTGCCGGCTGAGGCCCAGGACCAGTCGACCGGTGAAGTCGTCGTTGTGACCGGCATCCGCGGATCGCTGCAGCGATCCCTCGACGTCAAGCGCGAGTCGCTTGGCATCGTCGATGCCATCAGTTCCGAAGACATCGGCAAATTTCCTGATACCAACTTGGCGCAGTCGATGATGCGCATCCCGGGCGTGACGGTCACCCGCCAGGCCTCGAGCATGAGCGGCACCGGCTCGACTTCGACCAACGGCGAGGCGACCGAAATCACCGTGCGCGGCTTCGGTCCGACCTTCAATCAGACGTTGTTCGACGGTCGCCAGGTTGCGACCGGCACCGGCGATCGCGCCTTCGACTTTTCCTCGGTCCAGTCCGATTTCGTTCGTCAGATCGACGTCATGAAAACGCCGGACGCCTCGATGTCGTCGGGTGCGATCGGCGCGACGATCAACGTCCGCTTCCCCAAGCCGCTCGACAATCCCGGGCTGGTGGTCGCCGGATCGTTCTCCGGCATGGTGTCGCCGGAGAGCGGCAAGTGGACGCCGAACGGCGATTTCCTTCTCAGCGACACCTTCATGAACGACACGTTCGGCATCCTGGTTGCGGGCTCCTATTCCGACATCAAGACGCGCCAGAACCACATCAACGTGCAGGGCTGGGAAGGCACCCATGCCAACGCCTTCGCCTCGACGGTGTCCGGCACCGATCCCAATGCGGCGGCGTGGTTCATTCAGGACTACGGCATCTACCACGAACTGCAGGACACCGAGCGCATGCAGGCCCGTGTCGTTCTGCAGTGGCGCCCAACCGACGCGATGGAGATTACCGTCAACGACAATTTCTCGCGCTCGCACACCCATCAGAACCAGTACGGCTACAGCGTCTGGTTCAATTCGGGCTCGCTGCAGAACGTGCAGCTCGATTCCAACGGAACGGTCGTCAATTTCATCCAGCCGAATACGCCGACCGACTTCCAGGGCCAGTACAACAACCAGGTCCTGCAGTACAACGACGTCGGCGCCAACGTAAAGCTGAACGTCAACGATAAGCTGACGCTGATGGTAGACTTCGACCACGCCGAAGGTTGGTCGAATCCCGGCCTCATTATCGGCACCGACGTGGACGTCGGCTACGGCCCTTCGCAATCGGCCTGTTCGAACGTCGTCGGAAGTCCGACCTACGACCCGACTTGTCAGACTGCGTCCTATACCGGCGGTCTTTACGGCGTCGGGTTCGGCATTGCGGTACCCGGCGGCCATCAGCTGCCTTATCCCACCGCGTACGGCCCCTCCGGCGACAAGACCAGGTTCATCAACAACGGCCTGATCGGTTCGCATGTGCTGCCGATGACGGCGGCGCAGAACCTCGACACCATCAACCAGTTCAAGGCCGAGGGTGCCTGGACCGACAGCGACAACATGTCGATCAAGCTCGGTTTCCAGTACGTCGCCGAGCACAAGAACGAAGCCGGCTACGACAGCTTCGAAAACAACGATTGGCAGGCGTATTCCGGCTATGGCCCGGCATCGAACAACTACTATTGGAAGAGCGCCAATCCCGCCGACCCCTACCTTGGCAAGCCGGCCGGCGTGGCCTTGCCGCAGAACCTGTTTTCGAACTCGTTCTCGACCTCCAGCTTCATCAACGGTTGGGGCGGATCGAACAACCTGCCGTCGAACATCCTGCAATACGATCCGGGTCCGACGGTCGCCTATCTCCAAAGTCTCGGTAATCCGCAAAGCGGCGTCATCGCCGGCTATAACGGTCTCGGCAGCGGTTGCTGTGCGCCGCCGCCAAACGAAGCCGGCCGGCCGTTCAACGGCATTTATCAGGTAGCATTCAATCCGAGTTCCTATCACGTCCTCAGCGAAGCGACGTATTCGGGTTATGCCGAGATGGCGCTGAAGACCACGCTTGCCAACATGCCGCTGAAGATCAACATCGGAGCGCGCTACGACATCACGCAGGAACACGTCGTCGGCCTCGGTCGCGTGCCCGTTTCCTTCACGGTGGACGCCGCGGACCACACCGCCTACGACATTGCCTACAGCGGCACCACCGACGTCTCGGCGGACCACAGCTATCAATACCTGTTGCCGCATTTCGATTTGACGCTGTCCGTGACCGACGACTTGGACCTGCGCTTCAACGCCTCGCGGACACTGACCCGCCCGCCGATCAGCGATCTGTCGCCCACCTACAGCATCACGGCGCAGCGCACCAACGACGTTGCGGCGAGTGGCGGCAATCCCAGCCTGTTGCCATTCCTCTCCGACAACCTCGATGTCGGTGCCCAGTGGTATTATGCCGAGAACTCCTACGTTTCCGTCGACGCCTTCCTTAAGGGAGTCGACAATTTCATCGTCGCCGGTTCGACCCAGCAGACGTTTGTCGGCGTCGGCCCCGGCGGGACCAGCATCCCGTATACGCTCAGTACCACCGTCAACGGTCCGGCCGCCAACGTCTATGGCCTCGAAATGGCATGGCAGTACGTGTTCGGGGACACCGGCTTCGGCTTCCAGGTCAACGGAACGATCGTCGGCACCAACAAGCCTTACGATCAAACCAATTTGTCGGTGTCAGGCTTCTCGGTGACCGGGCTTGCCGATTCCGCCAACATGGTTGTGTTCTACGACAAGAATGGCTTCCAGGCCCGCTTGGCGGCCAACTGGCAGGATAGCTACCTCGATCACTTCGGCCAGATCCAGAATGGTTCGCAGTTCGGTTCCGAACCGACCTTCGTGAACACCAACTGGAACATGGATTTCTCGACGAGCTACGATCTCACCAATCAGTTGACGCTGTATTTCGAGGCAATGAACCTGACGGACGCGACCTATTCGACCCACGGCCGCTTCTCCAACCAGCTCCTCGATGTCGTCGACTACGGGCGCAAATTCATCGTCGGTGCCCACTTCAAGCTGTAAGCTTTCCCAACTGTAACGACAGGGCCGCCGCGCTTGGCGGCCCTTGTTCTTCAGGGCATCATCGGGGGATTTCATGGACGGAACGGGCGCCGTGCAGCACATCCGCAACATCGTCATCGTCGGCGGCGGCACCGCCGGCTGGCTCACTGCCGCCGTGATCGCGGCGCGCCATCAGGCCCGCATCAAGAAAGGCAGCTTCTCGATCACGCTGGTGGAATCGCCCAATGTGCCGATTATCGGCGTCGGCGAAGGTACCTGGCCGACGATCCGCACAACGCTGGAAAAGATCGGCGTCTCCGAAACCGATTTCTTCCGCGAATGCGATGGCGCCTTCAAGCAGGGCGGCCGCTTTGCGCGCTGGACCACGGGCGCCGATGACGATTTCTATTATCACCCGCTGGAATTGCCCAAGGGCTTTGCCGATATCAATCTGGTACCGCATTGGCTGGCGCACGGCGGCACAACGTCATTCTGTGATGCCGTCTGTCCCCAAGGGGCGTTGTGCGACGAGGGGCTCGCGCCCAAGACCATCGCCACGGCGGAATATCGCGGTGCCGCCAACTACGCCTACCATCTCGATGCCGGCAAATTCGCCCCATTCGTGCAACGCCACGCCACCGCGAAGCTTGGTGTGCGCCATGTCCAGGCCGACGTCACCGAAGTCCACCAGGCTGAGAACGGCGACATCACCCATCTCGACACCCGCCAGGCCGGTCCGGTCCGCGGCGATCTCTTCATCGACTGCACCGGTTTTGCATCGCTCCTCATCGGCCGGGCGCTGGGGGTGGAGTTCAAGCCGTGCCAGGACGTGCTCTTCTGCGATACTGCGCTCGCCGTGCAGGTGCCGTACCCGACGCCCGACGCGCCGATGGCGTCTCACACCAATGCCACGGCGCAGAGTGCCGGCTGGATCTGGGATATCGGCCTGCCGACCCGGCGCGGCATCGGCTACGTCTATTCCAGCGGCCACACCAATGCCGACGACGCCTACGAAACGCTGTCACGCTATGTCGGCGAGCAGATCAAGACGCTCACGGTACGGAAAATCCCAATCCGCGCCGGCCATCGCGAGACGTTCTGGAAAAACAATGTCGTCGCCGTCGGGCTTGCTGCCGGCTTTCTCGAGCCGCTCGAATCCTCGGCCATCGTGCTTGGTGAATTGTCGGCCAAGCTGATCGCGGAACAGATGCCGGCGACCCGCGCGGTGATGGATATCGTGGCGGCGCGCTTCAACGAGGTCACGCTCTACCGCTGGGGCCGCATCATCGATTTCCTCAAGCTGCACTACTGCCTCACCAAGCGCAATGACACGCAGTTCTGGATCGACAATGTCGATCCTGCCGGCATTCCGGAGCGGCTGCAGAACCTGCTCAAGCTGTGGCAGACGCGCGCGCCCTGGTTCTTCGATGAGTTCGACCGCCTGGAAGAAGTGTTCCCGGCGGCGTCGTACCAGTACGTGCTCTACGGTATGGGTTTCAAAACCGAGGTCGATGCCGACGACATCGCCGCGACCGCCGCGTTTGCCGACCGGTTCCTGCGCGAAAATGCGATGGCGATCCAGAAACTGAAAACGCAGTTGCCGAAGAACCGCGACCTGGTGCAGAAGATCCAGACCTACGGCCTCAAGGCGATCTGACGATGACCAACATTGTTGCCCTCAATCGGCAAGCCCATCGCGATCTGCGGGTCAAACCGATCGCCGCCGCGCCGCGCAACTTCGTCGCCGTTGTGGTCAGCGAGTTTTCTCATCTCGTCGCCCACTATCCGATCCTGATCTCGAAAGATTCCGATACCGGCGCCTTCTATTGCGGCGCCATGCTCGGCATCGACGAAGGCGAGAACCTGTTCGCCGCCGACCGGGAGATTTATCGCCCGCTCAATCTGCAGCGCGGGCCGTTCTTCGCGGCGGGCACCGATCTTGCGATCGATCTCGACGGTGCTGCGATCGGCGGCGGCGAGCGGCTGTTCGGCGACGACGGCGACCCCACCCCCTATCTGAAGTCGATCATGGCGCTGTTTCGCGATCTGAAGCCGGGATTGGAGCAGACGAGAGTGTTCCTCGCGGTGCTGGCCGAACGCAATCTGATCGCGCCGTTGGCGGTGGAACTTTCGTTCGACGACGGGAGCTCACGCACTCTGGACGGGCTTTATACGATCGATGCCGAGGCGCTGCGCCGGCTGCCCGATAGCGAGGTCGTGCTGATGTTCCGCCGCGGCTACCTCGAGCTTTGCCATCTGATGCTGGCTTCGCTCAGGCAAGTGCCGGTCCTGGCCTCCCGCAAGAACGCCGGGCTGAGAGGCGGCGCGGCGCTGGCCGGCGCCTTCGCGTGACGCGGATCGCCGAGCGCGAGCGCTGCACGCCGGAAGATTTCGGCGCCATCGCCCGCGCCTGCCGGCCGGTGGTGCTGAGGCAGCTGGTGGCGGATTGGCCGGTGGTGGCGGCGGCCTCGGTTTCGCCGTGGGCGCTATGCGACTATCTCTCGCGCTTCGATTGTGGCCGTAATCTCGATGCCTTCTTCGGCCCCCCCGACATCGCGGGAAAATATTTCTATGGTCCCGGCCTCAAGGGCTTCAATTTCGAGCGTCGAACGCTGCGGTTCGCCGAGGCCCTGGCGGCGATCCTCGATGGTCTCGACATGCCGGGCTCGGCATCGGTCTATGCCGGCTCGCTGCCGCTGGAGGAATACCTGCCCGGGTTTGCGCGCGCCAATGCAATGGCGCTCGTGGGGCCGGCGGTGGAACCGCGCATCTGGCTTGGTCACGCCTCCAACGTTGCGGTGCATTACGACGCAATGGACAACATCGCGTGCGTGATCGCCGGCCGCCGCCGCTTCACGCTTTATCCGCCCGAGGCGACGGCGAAACTGTACGTCGGACCGATCGATCACACCATGGCCGGCCAGCCGGTCAGCCTTGCCGCTTCCTCGCCGCCCGACCCGGAACGCTATCCCATGTTCGAAGAGGTGCGCGACGAGGCGCTGGTGGCCGACCTCGAGCCGGGCGATGCGCTCTATCTGCCCAAGCTGTGGTGGCACGGCGTCGAGGCGACGGCCCCGTTCAACGCCCTGGTCAATTACTGGTGGGATGGGTTTCGCATCGGCCCCGACGCGCCCTACACGGCGCTCTTACTGGCGCTGATCACCATCGCCGAACGCCCGTCGGCGGAACGTGCGGCTTGGCGGGCGTATTTCGATCATTATGTCTTCCGCTCCGACGGCCATCCCCTGCGCCATCTGCCGCCGGAAAAGCACGGCATTCTGGGGCCGCTGAGGCCCGACAATTACGGCCGCATCCGCGCCTGGGTGATGCATTTGTTGCGCGGCGGGTGATCGTCAGGCCCGGCAGGTCCGGTCGATGAAGGCTTGGTGCAGCGGCATGGCATCGGCGCAATCGGACACCACCGTACGGATGTTCTCCAATATCGAGGCCAGTTGATCGCGCTCCAGCATATCGGCGAGCGGGTCGTAGCCGCGCGGCACGATATTCTGGCCGGCGTAGATGTAGAGCCAGCTCTGCACCGGAAAGAGCTCATTGTCCTCGCGCAGGACGCGGCCGTTGGCGCGGAACAATTCCAGCTTCTCGGCGAGACTGTCAGGATGGGGAATGGCTTGGCAGTGACGCCAGAACGCCGTGTCGTCGCGTTGGTTGGTGGTATAGTGCAGCAGCAGGAAATCGCGCACCCGCTCGTACTCGCCGGCGAGAATTTTGTTGTAGCGGTCGCGGTCGGCGGGCTCGAAGCGGCGGTCGGGGAAGAATTGCATCAATAGCGCCAAGCCGCGCTGGACGAGATGGATCGAGGTCGATTCAAGCGGCTCGAGGAAACCGCTCGCAAGCCCCAGCGCGACGACGTTCCGGTTCCAGAACAGCCTGCGCCGGCCGGTGGTGAAGGTAAGCCGCTTCGGTTCGGCGAGAGGCGGTCCGTCGAGGTGTGCCATCAGCTGCTCGCGGGCTTCCTCGTCGCTGATGAAGTCGCTGCAATAGACATAGCCGTTGCCGGTGCGGTGCTGCAGCGGAATGGTCCATTGCCACCCGGCTGGGCGTGCCGTTGCCAGGGTGTGGGAGGCAGGCGGACCGCTGCGGTTCGACGGCACGGCGACGGCGCGGTTGCACGGCAGCCATCGGCTCCAGTCCTCATAGCCGGTCGCCAGCGCCTGTTCGATCAGCAGGCCGCGAAAGCCGCTGCAATCGATGAAGAGATCGCCGTCCACGCGCCGGCCGTCCTGTAACTCCACCGCTTCTACGAAGCCGTCCTCCGCGCGGCAATGGACCCGTTCGATCCGCCCTTCGGTACGGGTCACGCCGCGCGCCTCGGCATAGGTGCGCAGGAACTTTGCGAACAAGCTGGCATCGAAATGCAGGGCATAGGTGATGGTCTCGAGCGGCGAGTTGGGGGCCTTGACCGGCCGCATGAACCGGCCGCGGTCGGACGCCACCGCTTGCAGGCAATACTCCTCGAGCGGCGCTGCGCGTCCCTCGCGCCTCAGCTTCCGCCAGGCGGCGGCGAACGGGATGCCGTCGATGTCGAAGCCGGTCTGTCCGAAGGGATGCGCGTAGGTCTGACCGATCCGCGTCCAATCCTTGAACCGGATGCCGAGCTTGAAAGTGGCGCCGGTGGCGCGAATGAGTTCGTTCTCGTCGATCGCGAGCACGCGCAGGAAATCCATGAGCGGCGGGATGGTCGCCTCGCCGACGCCGACGGTGCCGATCGCCTCGGATTCGACGAGCTCGATGCGGCACCGAAGCGGGCGCAACAGCCGTGCGAAACTGGCAGCCGCCATCCAGCCGGCGGTTCCGCCGCCGACGATGACGATGCTGCGGATGCGGTTGTCCATGCCGAACGCTAGCGCGCCGCGCGACCCCCGCCAACGCTGCCGCCCGGGGAACTTGGCGCGAAAATCGCCGGGTGGCCTGGTCATCGCGACCAATTGATTTGCCGAGGCTCAGGGCCCATACCACGCGGCGATTTTTGCAAGGATCGCCCGGTTTGCTTCCCATCACCATCGACGACGTCAAGGCGGCTGCCCGTGCCATTTCCGCGAGCATCGAACGCACGCCGATGCGCTCCTCGCGCACCCTGTCGGAAATCGTCGACGCCGAGATCTGGCTGAAATTCGAAAACCTGCAGTTCACCGCCTCGTTCAAG
Source organism: Rhizomicrobium sp. (assembly GCF_056722145.1). NCBI lineage: Bacteria > Pseudomonadati > Pseudomonadota > Alphaproteobacteria > Micropepsales > Micropepsaceae > Rhizomicrobium > Rhizomicrobium sp. The sequence continues at coordinate 14,971 of NZ_JBWZET010000210.1, forward strand.
GAGCGTGGCGCCCTCAACAAGTTGTTGTCGCTCAGCGCCGAGGAGCGGGCCCGCGGCGTGATTGCGATGTCGGCCGGCAACCATGCCCAGGGTATCGCCTATCATGCCGGCCGCCTCGGCATTCCGGCGACCATCGTGATGCCGCTCGGCACCCCCTTTGCCAAGGTCACCCACACCAAGAAATTCGGCGCCCGCGTGGTGCTCGATGGTGAGGTGCTGACCGAGGCGGCGGCAGCGGCGCGGCGCCTTGCGGCAGAGGAAAACCTTGTCTTCGTCCACCCCTACGACGATGCCCAGATCATGGCCGGGCAGGGCACGGTGGCGCTCGAAATCCTCGCGGATGCGCCCCAGCTCGATTGCCTGGTGGTGCCGATCGGCGGCGGTGGCCTGATCAGTGGCGTTGCGGTTGCGGCCAAGGCGCTGAACCCCAACATCGAAATCTACGGCGTCCAGACCCGCGCCTATCCTTCCATGTACAACGCGCTGAAAGACGAGGCGCTGCCGTGCGCCGGCCAGAGCATGGCGGAAGGCATCGCGGTGAAGGAGGCCGGCACGCTGACGCGCCAAGTCGTGCGCGAACTCGTCAAGGATGTGCTCCTGGTCGGCGAGGCCGAGGTCGAACACGCCATCGCCACCCTGCTCGAGATCGAAAAAACGCTGGTGGAAGGGGCCGGCGCCTCCGGCTTTGCCGCGGTCGATTCCTATCGCGAGCTGTTCCGGGGCAAGCGCGTCGGTCTCATCCTGTCGGGCGGCAATGTCGACATGCGGCTGTTGTCCAACGTCATCTTGCGCGAGCTGTCGCGCGAGGGCCGCATCCTGTCGCTGGTGATCGAGATTGTCGACCGCCCCGGCGTTCTGGCGCAGGTCGCCACCCTGGTCGGCGAAGCGGGCGGCAACATTTTGGAGGTCTTGCACAACCGCATGGCGACCGACACCTCGGCCAAGCTCGCCCACCTCGGCATGACGGTGGAAGCGCGCGATGCCGATCACGCCGCGGAAATCCGCAAAGTGCTGGACGACGCCGGCTTCAAGCTTTTGAAGAGCTGATCACCGCCTTCAACGGTTCGGCAAGGCCGCGCTTGCGTAAGTAGCGAACCGCTTCGGTAAGATCGCTGTAAAGGTGCGGTTTCAGGAACGGCTTGACGGCGGCGGCGTCCTCGCCGCGCAATTCCAGGAACAGTGCCAGCGCGAACATCCAGGTACGCGGGCTGAGATAGCCGCCGCGCGACCAGCTCCAGCCGGTCATGTCGGCTTCGAAGTTGAATGACGCGGCGGCACCGAACACGCCGAAACCGAGATAAACCGTGGCGACATCGGTGGCCGGCTCGTAAAGCTCCGGGCCACCCGGTATGTCGCGCCACCATGCGCCGATCAGATAGTGCGCCAGCTCGTGCGCCAGGATCGCCACCAGCTTGCCCGGATCGTCGACCGCACCGGGATCGTAGGTGATCACCACCTCGTCTCCGTCGTGGCCGAAGGTGCCGCCTGGTCCCTGCGTGATCGGCTTCAAGGCCGTGTATTCGTTGACCAGGAGGGGAGCGCGTTGCGGCTGGGCTTCGAGCCGGCAAGGCCAGCGATCCATCCGCGCCAGCTTTTTGACGCAGCCGAAAACGTGTTCGGCGCGGGCCGCTCCGGTCGCGGGCGTCGGCGGGAAGAAAGCGCGGGTCGGCAGCACCAAGGGCGTAGTGCGGAAATCGACTTCACGTCCGAGCTTGTCGAGGAACCAGCGCCACAAGTCCAGCTGCCACGCCTCGTCCTCGAGATCGAGAAACGGTTTGCTCCTAAATGGCCACATTGGTCCCCCCCGGCAGTTGTGCCGCGATGATAGCACGGCCGGATCAGCGGGCGAACTTTTCCGACAGGATGATGCTCGACACCGTGCGTGCCACGCCGGAAAGCCGGCCGATGCGGTCGAGCGCCGCGTCGAGCTTGGGCGCGGTTTCGGCTTCCACGGTGGCGATCAGGTCGGAGGCGCCCGCGACGGCGGCGAGCGAGCGCACGTCGGGCATCTTCTTCAGTTCGGCTTCCACCCGCGCGCCCCATTTGGGATCGGTGGAAATCATCACGATCGCCTTCAGGTGTCGGCTATCCTCTTCGGCGAGCTTCACCGTGTAGCCTTTGATGGCGCCTTCGCGCTCCAGCCGGGCGATGCGGTCCTGCACGGTGGAACGGGCGAGGCCGAGTTTGCGCGCCAGCGATGCGGTCGGCTCGCGCGCATTGGCCCTGAGCAGGGCGATCAATTTGCTGTCGGTGGGACGCATCACCGGTTCCGTGGTTTCGCCGTCATCTTCGGCACTCTGCCGGATGATAGCGCATCTTCCGGCGCTTTGCCGGCTGATCGATTGGCTTTCTTTGGCGGACACTGAGGCGAATGCGGGAGTGTGCAAGATGACGAACGTGATGCTGGTCGGGGGCGGCAAAATCGGCGTTGCCATTGCGGAATTCCTTGCCGGCAGCGGCGACTACCGTGTCACGGTCGCCGATCGCGATGACGAGGCGCTGGCGCGCATGCCCTCGACCGTGGAACGCCGCCGGGTCGTGATCGACGATGCGGCAAGCTTGGCGCGCGAGATCGCCGGCCACCACGTCGTATTGTCGGCGACACCCTATTATCTCAATGCCATCATCGCGGCTGCGGCGCGGACGGCGAACGCCCATTATCTCGACCTCACGGAGGACGTCGCCTCGACGCGGGCCATCAAGGTACTGGCCGAAGGGGCCGATACCGCCTTCATCCCGCAATGCGGACTGGCGCCCGGCTTCATTTCGATCGCGGCGCATGATCTGGCGCGAAAATTCGACAAGCTGCGCGACGTGTCGATGCGGGTCGGCGCCCTGCCGGTGTTTCCCACCAACGCCCTCAAATACAATCTCACTTGGTCCACCGACGGGTTGATCAACGAATATTGCAATCCCTGCGAGTCGATCCGCGACCATGTTCGCGGCGAAGTGCCGGCGCTCGAGGAGATCGAGCATTTCGCGCTCGACGGCAGCCAGTACGAAGCCTTCAACACCTCCGGCGGGCTCGGCACCTTGTGCGATACGCTGGAAGGCCGCGTCGAGAACCTCAACTACAAGACTGTGCGCTATCCCGGCCATCGCGACATCGTCAAAATGCTGGTGCGCGACCTGCGTCTCGGGCTTCGCCGCGATGTGCTGAAAGACGTGCTCGAAACCGCCATCCCCGTCACCTTCCAGGACGTGGTGCTGATCTTCGTTACGGTGTCGGGGTGGCGCGATGGCTTGCTGACGCAGGAGAGCTTCGCAAAAAAGATCTATGCCCGCGAGATCGGCGGCCGGCTGATGAGTGCGATCCAGATCACCACCGCGGCCGGCATCTGCGCCATGTGCGATCTCGTCGTCGCCGGCAAGCTGCCGCAGAAGGGCTTCGTGCGGCAGGAAGAATGCCGTCTCGACGATTTCCTCGCCAACCGTTTCGGAGGCCATTACGCATGAGTTTTCGAGAGACCTCCCGCCACGCCGGTCTGCTGGTCGAATTCGGCATCGAAGCGCGCGGTGATCATGTCGTGCGGTCGCCGATCGATGGCTCGGAGCTGGCGCGCGTTGCGTTCGACGATGCCGGCCAGATCGATGACAAGATTGCCGCCGCCGTGGAAGCGTTCAATGCCTGGCGCGATGTTCCGGCGCCGCGCCGCGGCGAACTGGTGCGCCTGTTGGGCGAGGAATTGCGCGCCAACAAGGACGCGCTCGGGCGTCTCGTCACCGTCGAAAACGGCAAGATCCTGGAAGAAGGCCGCGGCGAAGTGCAGGAGATGATCGACATCTGCGATTTTGCCGTCGGCCTGTCGCGCCAGCTTTACGGCCTCACCATTGCCTCGGAGCGCCCCGGCCATCGCATGATGGAGACCTGGCATCCGGCGGGTCCGGTGGCGGTGATCTCGGCGTTCAACTTTCCGGTCGCGGTCTGGGCGTGGAATGCGGCGCTGGCGCTCGTCTGCGGCAACAGCGTGGTGTGGAAGCCATCGGAGAAGACGCCGCTCACCGCGCTCGCCGTGCAAAGCCTGTTCGATCGCGCGCTGGCGAAATTCGAAGCCGCCGCCGGAACGGTGCCGGCGCATCTGTCGCAGCTCGTTCTCGGCGATCGCAGCGGCGGCGAAAAGCTGGCCGCAGACCCGCGCATCGCCGTCGTCAGCGCCACCGGGTCGACCGCAATGGGCCGCAGTGTTGCGCCGCAGGTGGCGGGCCGCTTCGGCCGCTCCCTTCTCGAGCTTGGTGGCAACAATGCGATGATCGTCTGTCCGTCGGCGCGGCTCGATTTGGCCGAACGGGCAATCCTGTTCGCCGCCGTCGGCACCGCCGGTCAGCGCTGTACAACGTTGCGGCGCCTGTTCGTCCACGACTCGATCGCGTCCAAACTGATCGAGCGGATGAAGACGTTGTATGCGCGTTTGCCGATCGGCGACCCCCTGCAGAAGGGCACGCTCGTCGGCCCGCTGATCGATGGCGCCGCCTATGAGGCAATGGAGCGCGCGCTGGCGGCCGCGGCGGGTGACGGCGGCAGCGTGTTCGGCGGCGGCCGTGTCCTTGCCGAGCGCTACCCCGACGCCTGGTATGTGCGCCCGGCCCTGGTCCAGATGCCGCGCCAGACCGAGATCGTCGGCCAGGAGACGTTCGCGCCGATCCTCTACGTCATGACCTGGAACGATTTCGATGCCGTGCTCGCCGAGCACAACGCCGTCCCGCAAGGGCTGTCGAGCGCAATCTTCACCCGTGATCTGGAAGAGGCCGAGCGGTTTCTGTCGCGCTCCGATTGCGGTATCGCCAACGTCAATATCGGCCCCTCGGGTGCCGAGATCGGCGGCGCGTTCGGCGGCGAGAAGCAGACCGGCGGCGGGCGCGAGTCCGGGTCCGACGCCTGGAAGGCCTATATGCGGCGCCAGACGGCAACCGTGAATTTCAGCCATCAGCTGCCGCTGGCCCAGGGCATCGCCTTCGATTTGTAAGTTTTGCGGCTATTCCGTATGCGACGGCGTGTCGTGATTCATCACTTTTTACCGATCCACCCGCTAGCCTGACGCGCAGAAGCGTGAAGAGGCACCGGGCCATGGCGATTGAAGCGGGCGACGATGTGTATGTCGACGACGGCACCGGCATTGTCGGGCATGTGCGGCGCGCCAATCTGCGCGAGCTGGTGATCTTCGTCGAGGATCAGGGCGACGTCACCCTGCCGCGCACCGCCGTGAAGACGGCCGCCAGCAATGCAGTCCTGCTGATTTGCAGCAAATTGCCGATCAAGCTGCGCGCCATGATCGGGCATCTGCACGGCGAGGAATACGAAGAAGATTAAGTGCTGCCGCCACGGCAACGCTTGTCACACCGCACTCCGCCGGCCTCGTCTAGGCTGGCGTGATGAACAATGCTTTTCCGCCCATCGAAGAGGGCTATGACGTTTTCGTCCACGACGGAGACGTCAAGATCGGCGCCGTGCGCGGCCTGTCGGCGCGGGAGCTTCAGGTCTATGTCGAGAACGCCGGTGATTTCTTCGTGCCACGGACCGCGGTGATGGAGGTGGTGGCGGGCAAGGTGGTGCTGAATTGCGCCCGTCTGGACCTGTCGCTGCGCCGCGCCATAGGCCATGCCCACGATGCCGAGGATCCCAAGGCCAGAAGCGGATTTCCCTCGGCCGAAGAGGCCGATTAACCTTTCCTTAAGCATCCCCTTCGCGTCAAAACGGGACAGGCTTACAGTGGCGGGCATGAGGCCGCACCCGTTGCAGTTCCCGAAATTTGCGCAAGTCACCGGCATGATCGTGACCTCGATCGTGGTGTTCGGCACCGATACCGACATCCTGCTGGCGATTCCGCTCGGAATTCTCGCCGGCGGACTGGCGACGTTTTTTGTGTCGCTGTCGGACGAGCCTGCCAAACAGCGCTAGGCGCTATTCTACTTTCGGGATGTTGTTGATCGTTTCTTCCAGCTCCTGGAAGGTGGGCTGGGCTTCGCTCGGCACGCTGCCGCGACCGATTTCGACCGACACCTGGGCGGCATTGCCGTGCAGGTGGGCGACCAGGATGTCGCGGATGACGTGGTAGAACATCGCCTCTTCGTCGACGATCGATTTGAGCCGGGTGCCGAGCGGTCCGACGATGCCATAGGCCAGGAACACGCCCATGAAGGTGCCGACCAGGGCCGAACCGATCATGCCGCCGAGGATTTCCGGCGGCTCCGAGATCGAGCCCATGGTCTTGATGACGCCGAGCACGGCGGCGACGATGCCGAGCGCCGGCAGGCCGTCGGCCATGTTCTGCAGCGCGACGGCGGTCGACAGCGCCTCGTGATGGTGCTTTTCGAGCTGCTTTTCCATCGCCGCTTCGACCTGGAGCGGGTCTTCCAGGCTCATCGTCATCATGCGCAGCGTGTCGCAGATGAAGGCGAGCGCGAAATGATCTTTGCTGATCTTGGGATAGCGCTTGAAAATCGAGGATTCTTCGGGCTTTTCGATGTGTGCTTCGAGCGCGATCAAGCCCTTCGACTTCATCGTCTTGGTGAGCAGGAACAGCAGGCACAGCAGTTCGCGGAAATCGGTGGTTTTCCACTTCGGGCCGCTCATCACCTTGCCAAAGTCGCCACCGACTTTCTTCAAGGTATACATCGACGAGGCGATCAGCAGCGCCGCCAGGGCGGCACCGAGAATGGTGAGCAGTTCGTGCGGCGCGGCTTCGATCACCGACGTCAGCGAGCCGCCTGACATCAGGAAGCCGCCGAACACGCAGGCGAACAACACCACAATCCCGATAATCTGAAGCATAAGGAACGCCCCAAGTGCATTGTTATTATCGCGGTGAAGGGCTTAACGCGGCCTAAACCGAACCGGAGCGGCTGCTGGTTTCCGAGAGATTAATTTCGGACAGTTTCTTGCTGACCAATAGCGCGAGAACGTCGGCGACAGTGCCGCCGAGACGGGTGGCTTCGTCTTCGGCACGGGCGGCGCGGATGGCCGCTTCCAGGTGAAGCTGCACCACGGCCGTCTCCGGGGCGAGCCCGGCACGGGTCAGGGCGTCGAGATAGCGGCACAACTGACCGGCGATTGCGGCCGCTGCCGTCAATCCGGCGTTGCCGGCAAGGCCTCGCACTTCATGCGCTTCGCCGTAGATGCATTCGAAAGCCCCGCCCGCAACCGCCGCTTGCATGCGTTCCAATTGGAGCTGCAGGCGATCGATGTAGACCATCACGGCTTCGCGGATTTGTCCGGCACCGCCGTCCAACGCCTGCTCCGCAGCTTCGGTCGTCGCTGGATCGCGCAGCCGGCGGGAAATCGCCGCCGCCGCTGTCGCCGGCAGCACCGGATAGGCCCCCGGCTGGATCATGATGCACTTGCCGGAATTCTTCATGCGCATGCCTGCTCGTCGTGGCGGTCGTCTTTGCGGCGCCACGGTCCGTCGTAAGGTTGGTCGCTGCGCCGGCGCCGGTCGGGGCCGAAATAGCCCGCACAGCGCACGAACGGCCGTGGCCGTTCGACGATTTCCAGCACGCGCAGCAAGAGCTTCTGCACGGTCAGCGGTTTGGCGAGAAATTCGGTGACGCCGGCGTCGCGCGCCGCCTCGACGCGATGGCGTTCGGTGTGGCCGGTCACCATGATGATGGGAACGTACGGATTGGGGCTTTCGGGCGAGGTACGGACCTCGCGGATGAAGGCGATGCCGTCCATCACCGGCATCGACAGGTCGGTGAGGATGAGATCGACGCTTTCTTCCTTGAGGAATGCGAACGCCGTGTCGCCATTGTCGGCCTCGCGGATATTCTTGAAGCCGAGTGCATACATCACCGAGCGGATCAGTGCGCGCATATGGACGTTGTCTTCGACGACCAGCGCCCTCAAACTCTCGATGCTAGCGTCCGACATGAAACGAGCCGACCCCCCGGCTTGACGGATCGGACGATACGGAGCGGGGGGTTAGGAAGTGGTTAGCCCGCCATGCGGTGGATCGAAAAGCTCGCGGCCAGTGTGGTGGCACATGGGCGTGCGATGGTAGTGACGCCCTGGGACGTCGGCGCGGCGGCCATTGTCGAACAGGGCGGCCGCGTCGTGCTGGTGCGCCATTCCTACAAGTCCGGCTGGCTGTTTCCGGGCGGTGCGGTGGAGCGGGGCGAAGCGCCGGCTTCGGCGATCATCCGCGAACTGCAGGAGGAGATCGGCCTGACCCAGTCGGCGCCGCCCCAGCTTGTCGGCGTCTTTACGCGGCGCCGGCTGTGGGCAACCAATTTGATTCTGCTCTACCGGGTGCGCGAGGCGGTGTTTGTGTTTCGGCCGAATTGGGAGATCCGCGAACTCAGGCTGGCCGATCCCGCCAACCCGCCGGAGGGGACCGGCCCGGCAATCCGCCGCCGCCTCCAGGAGCTGATCGGTGCGGCTTCGCAAGCCGTGACGTGGTGAGCAGGGTTGCATTTGCCACACGCTGCCGTTAGCGAAAGCGTCATGACCGAGCAGAGCTGGCAGATCAGGCCGGAACGCGCCGAAGACGCGCCGCTGGTCGAGCATTTGAACGCCGTCAGTTTCGGTCCCGGGCGCTACGCCAAGTCGGCCTATCGCCTGCGCGAGGGCGTCGATCCGGTCGCCGGGCTGGGATTTGTCGCAGTGGACGGCGCCGATGTGCTGGGCTCCATCCGCTTCTGGCCGGTGGCGATCGGCAGGGACAAGTCGTTGCTGTTGGGGCCCTTGGCGGTGCAGCCGGGCCTGCGTGGCCGCGGTATCGGTATCGCCTTGATGAAACACGCCATCGCCGAGGCCCGCGCCCAGGGCTATCCCTCCATGGTGCTGGTGGGGGACGAGCCTTATTACGTCCGCGTCGGCTTTGCGCGGCTGGCGCCCGGGCGGATCAAATTCCCCGGTCCGGTCGATCCGGCGCGCGTCCTCGGCCTGTCGCTGGCAGAGCACAATGTGATGCTGACGATCAAAGGCGAGGTCCGCCGCGCCGTCATCGCCCATCCGGTCTGCGCCTGCGGCGCCGATGTGGCAGGCTGACGGCCACCTTTCGATTAATTCTGTGGTTCCGGAGGCGGTGCCGTATCTGGCGTTGCTGATGTCGCGGGCGTTCCGGCCGGGGTCAGCACCGTGTCGCCGAGCGCGTCGTTCAGTACCGCCGCGAGCCGCAGGCCCGCTTTGGTCAGCTGCATCGCCGTGATCGGGCCGACGCTGGCCGGATAGCCGTCGGGGAGCATGATCGGTGCCAGCGTACTGCCGGTGCCGGGAAACGCCGGATAGATTTTGGTCTTGGCGATCAGGAAGCTTTCGTTCGCCCAGATCTCGGGCGTGCCGGTCGACCATTGCGCGGCCACTTCGGGCGTGATCTTCGCCGATAGAGCCGCGGCGATGGTGGGCGCATCGGGGCCGATGGCGGCGACGGTGGCGTTGTCCCACACCGAATGCAGGTTGGTCTTCTTGGCGCCTGCCATCAGCAGGACTTTGTTGCCGCCTTTGTCCTGGTTGTCGGCGCAATGCAGCGGCTGGTGGATGTCGCCGACGAAGTGGATCAGGAACTTCAGCGCCTCGGTCCGCACCGGCTTGGCCAGCGTCTTGTCCTTGAGGACCGCGATTTCCTTGGTGATCTGGGCGACGACACAGTCGTCGTTGGCGCAGTCGCGGGCCGCATCATAGCCGTCGTTGGTGATTTCGATATCGACATAATGCCAATGCGCGGTGTCGCCGCGACCGCGCCGGATTTCGTCGGCCCAGGCGGCGACGGCGGTCATGCCGGTGATGGCATCCGTGGCGTCGAGCAGATCGGCCACGGCGGCGGCGGCGGCGGGCGTCAGGCGCGGCGCGGCAATCTGGGCGACGGCTTGGTGGCCGACCTTGTCCCACGCCAGCGACGGCGTCAGCGCCAAGGCCGCAAGGGCCAGCGACAGGATCAGACGTTTCGCGTGCATGGGATCGTCCCGGTTGGAGTGCGGCCGGCAGCATACAAGATCGGCGCCCGGGCGCGAGCTGCGGTGCCTTACCGCCCCTCTTGGCGCCAGGCCAGCAACAGGGTGCCGACGACCAGGAGCAGCGCCAGCCAGGCAGGCAGGAGCGGGGTCTGGTCGACGCTTGTCACCCGCGAGGTCTCGTTGGCGGCAATTCCCATCCAGCCGTCCCCAGCCATGTGACCGCTTTTGCCGACTCGACGGATGTCGGGAAGCCCTTCCGCAGCCCAGGCGATGCCGCCGCCGGATTGTTCGACCACCGGCTGCAGCAGCCGGTCGGTGGCACGCATGTCGGCGACTTCTTTCGGGTTCAGCGGGCCCGCCGCCGCCACCGCCGACAAGGTGCCGTCGCTGACGCGATAGAGCCCCAGCGCTTCGGCCGGCAGGCGCCCGCGCCACAATCCGGCTTCCGATTTGGTGAGCGGCAGTGTCGATTTGGCGCCGCCCGGACTCGTCACCGTCACCACCGGCGGCTGGTTGGCCAGGGTGCGCCGTTCCACCACCAGATCGCCGCCGGCGATGGCTGCCGTCAGGCGCTCCTCTTCCAGCTCCGGCTCTTTCATCGACCAATGGGCGATGCGGCGCAAAAGTTCGGCGATCGGGCCGCCACCTTCAAAGCCGCGTGCCCACAGCCAGCCCTGATCCGACAACAGTTCGGCGACGCGACCCTTGCCGATGCGGTCGAGCACCAGCAAAGGCTTGTCGCCGGGACCGCTCATCACCACATCGCCCATCACTTTCTGGGCGCCGATCTGACGGAACCAGCGGCCCCAGCTGGGCGGGGTCTTGTCGGTGTTGGCGCCGGGAAGATCCTTGGTGATGGGATGGGCCTGGCCGAGCTGAGTCACCATCGGCTTGAACGGCTTGGTGATGACCTCGCCGGTCGGCTGCGCCGGCAGCACCACCGACAACGGCGTGCGGTAGATGCTGGTATAGGTGGAGAATTCCGGCCCCGCCGAAACCAAGAGGGCGCCGCCGTTGTACACATAGCCCGACAGGTTTTGGTAATAGCGCAACGGCAGGATGCCGCGCTCGCCATAGCGGTCGAAGATGATGAGGTCGAAACCGTCGAGCTTTTCCTCGAACAGTTCCTGGCGCGGGAATTCGATCAGCGCCAACTCGCTCATCGGTGCCGGCTCGATCTTTTCCGGATCGCGCAGAATGGTGAAATGCACGAGATCGACGGAGGGATCACCCTTTAGGAGGCTGCGCCAGACGCGCTCACCGGCATTGGGTTCGCCCGAGACCAGCAGCACGCGCAGCCGGTCGCGGACGCCGTTGATCGCCACTACGGCGCGGTTGTTTTCGAGCGTCAGTTCGGCCGGGCCGGGAGCCGCCTCGATTTCGACGACGCTTTCGCCCTCGTGGGTGATCGGGATTTCGATCGGCGTGTCGCGGCCGATGGCGATATCCTCAGCGCCCGCGTCGGCGCCGTCGATGCGGACGGCGACATGTGCGGTGCCGGCATTGCCGCCGCCAAGATCGTCGACACGCACCACCACACTCGCCTTCTGGCCGACGATGGTATAGCGCACCGCATCCACCACGGTCAGCTTGCGGTCGTTCTCGCCGCGTTGGCCGACGATGATCGCATGCACCGGTCCCGCCTTGGCCTTGGCCGGAATATCGTGCACCTCGCCGTCGGTGATCAGAAAGGCACCCGCCACCCGCTCGGGCTGAACGTCGGCCAGCGCGGCGTTGAGCGCGGCAAACGCCAGCGTGCCGGAATCCTCGCCCGCCGGGTTGGTGGTGATCGTCACGGTACGGACGTCGAGGTTCTTTTCCTGCTTCAGCCGCGCCGTCAGCGCCGCTGCGGCTTTGTCGGCGTCGGCCTTGCGGCTGCCGATGCTCATCGACTGCGAATGATCGACCACGATCACGGCGACATCGCTGAGCGGCTCGCGGTTTTCGCGCACCGCCAGCGGATTGGCGAGCGTCAGGATCAGGGCGAGGAAGGCGAGGCCGCGGGCCCAGGTCCCGCGCGCGCCGACAATGAAGCCATAGGCGACGAACAGCACCGCAACGCCGATCAGAACGCCAAGCAGCGCCGCCGGGATGTGGGGGGCGAAGACGATGCTCATCCTACTTCCCCAATCGCTGCAGGATGGCTTTGACGTGCACCTGATCGGTCTTGTAGTTGCCGGTCAGGGCATACATCACCAGATTGACGCCGAAGCGGATGGCGAGTTCGCGCTGGGTCGAGCCGCCGGGCGCGACATCGACCAGGGCATGGCCCTTGCCATCGGTCGCCCACGCCGCCGCCCAATCGTTGCCGCCGATGATCACCGGCGACACGCCGTCGCCGCCACGGATCGGGGCGTCGCCGGGGGGCAGCGCCTGGGCCCACACCGTGCCGCCGTCCCAGCGCCCGGGGAAGGTGGAAATCAGGTAATAGGATTTGGTCAGGACGTGGGCGGGCGGCACCGGCGCCAACGGCGGCAGGTCGAGCTTGCCCAAGAGGCGGCGCAGCGTGACTTCGCCCGGATTGTTGGGACCACGTACCGGTCCCAGCGTCAGGTCGCGGGTGTCGATCAGGATGGTGCCGCCATTGCGCATATACTCGGCGACTTTGGACAGCGCCGCCGCCGACAAATCTTTCTGGCGCGGGTCCATCGGCCAATAGAGCAACGGGAAGAACGACAGGTCGTCCTTTTCGAGATTGACCCCCATCGGCTCCTGCGGCGCATAGGTGGTGCGCTGTGCCAACACGGTGCCGAGCCCGCTTAGCCCCGCCTTGCTCATGGCGTCGACATCGGCAAGGCCGGTGACGACGTAGGCAAGCCGGGTATCGAGGGCCGCCTTCATCGCCTGGGCATCGTCGGCCCGCGCCGCACCTGGGTACAGCAACAGCAGCACCAGCGCGGCACCGAGCCAGCGTTTGACGTTCGGCACATAGCCGCGCAGCACCAGCGCGATCAGGAAATCGGTCAGCAACAGGAAGGCGGCCACGATCAGGAACGGCGTCTTGAGGGGTTGGGCGGCCCGCGCTGCATAAGGATCGCTGGCAAAATCGAGCCTGGGCATCGGCGCCAGAACGGTATCGGCCCGCGCCGCGTTCAGCGCCCGTTCGGCGCCCGGGGCGCCGTAAAGGCCCGGCGGATGGTTGCGCGACGGTGCCACGGCAGCGATATCGGTGCCGCGCAACGGCTGGGCATCAGCATTGGCGGGGCCGAGTTTGCCAAAGCCGTCGAGTGCAGCGGCGGCCGGCAAGGTGGCGCTCGCCGAAAGTTCCGCCGGTTCGACGCCGGTGGAGAGCGTCATCAGCCGGCGCAGCATGTCGACATAGAGCCCCGACATCGGCAGCGTCGACCAGCTTGGCGCCGCGGCGACGTGGAATTGCACGATCCACCCCTTGCCGCGCGCCGCCGCCGTGACCATCGGGGTGCCGTCGGTGAGCCGCGCCCAGGTACGTGACGACAGCGTCACCGACGGCTCGGCGAGAATCTGGCGCGACACCGTTACGTCGCCGGGAATGGCAAGGCCGCTGAACGGGCTCGCATCGGGAAAGGCGGCGAGGTGCTGCGGCGATCCCCACGATAGCGCGCTGCCCAGCGTGCGCCCACCGGCGCGCAGGGCTACCGGCACCAGATCGTCGGTGCCGCCGGCGGTGTGCTCGCCGGCAAAGCGGATCAGCAGGCCGCCGTTCTCGACGAATTTCGCCACCTTGTCGTGATCGGCGCCGGCAATCTTGCCGACATCGGAGAGGATCAGCACCGAGACGTTGCGCGCCAGCAGATCACTGATGCCGCCTTGCTTGAGATCGGCATACGGCGCCAGCGCCCGGTCGAGATAGAAGGCGCCGCTCAGCAGCGGTTCTTCGTTCTGGGCGCCGGAGACCAGCCCGACCGAACGTCGCGGCGCACCGCGATCGAGCAAATGCACCGCGCCGGCGCTATGGCTGCCGAGAATTTCCACCCGTGCCGTCTGATTGCGCATTTCCAGCGGAATGGCGATCTTGACAATGGTTTTGGCTTTGCCGTCGTCGAAGCGGAACGGCGCCGTCGCCAGCGTCTGGCCTTGTTCGCCGAGCGCCGCCACGACGCCGTCGCGCACCCCGTCGTCACCGCTGCGGATCAGCGTGATCTCGAACCCGGCCGAGGTGTTGGCGGCAGCCGTCACAGCCACGGGCCCGCCGTTGGCATTCTTGAACAGCCGCACCGAGCCGAGCCGTTTCAGCGCCGCGGCGGTTTTGGCGGCGAGGCCATCATCGACCCCGTCGGACAGCCACAACACTTCGGCGCCGGGTTGCAGTTTGGCGAGCGCGGCCTGCACATCCTTGCGGCTGGCGAGCCAGGGGCGCGGTTCGAGCGCGGCGGCGGCCTTGGCGGCGCGGCCGGCATCGAGGAGTTCGGGATCGCTGTGGTCGGCGGTCGCCAGCAGGGCCACCGGGCGATTGGTGCGGGCGGCGCTGTCGAGGGCTTCGCGGATCAGACCGGCGCGCGCGTCCCACTCCGGCGCTGCGGTCCAGCCATTGTCGACCACCAGCACCAAGGGGCCAGTACCGGTCAGCGTCAGCGTGCGCCCGATCTGCGGCTCCGAGAGAGCGATGATGATCGCCGCCGCTGCGATCAGGCGCAGCAGCATCAGCCACCACGGCGTGCCCGATGGTGTTTCTTCCTCGTTGTGAAGGCCGAGCAGCAGGCGCAGCGGTGGAAACACCACGCGCTTGGGCAAGGGCGGGGTGACGCGCAACAAAAACCAGATTACCGGCAACACGACCAGGCCGGCGAGAATCCAGGGTGCGCCGAAACTGATATGGGGCAGGAGGTTCATCGCGCGAACCCTCGCCAAGGCGACGAAAATCTCACGCGGAGGCGCGGAGGCGCGGAGACATCATACCTCGGATGAGTGGGTTTCAACCGCCATGCGGTTTCGTTCGCACGGTCGCTCCGCGCCTCCGCGCCTCCGCGTGAGACCAGCTGCTCTGCTCCGCGCGTTTCTGGCGTCATCACCCTGCCATCCGGTGTCCGCCCGACAGATCGGCGTAGAGCGCCACCAGCGCGCCTTGCGGCGAGCGGTCGGTCCTGTGGGCGGTATAGTTCCAGCCGAGTTTGCGCGCCAGCAACGCCACCGCTTCGGCATGGGCCTTGAAGCGGGCGCGGTATGCGCCGGCGACGCCTTCGGCGCGTCCCAGCGTGCGGGTAAGCGCCCCGTCGACGGTTTCGAACCGGGTGCGGCCGGCAAAGGGAAAATCCTCTTCCGCCGGATCGATGATGTGCACCAGCCTGCCGCCGGCATTGGCCCGCGTCAGGCGGCGGATGGTGTGCTCGATGTCGTCCAAGGGCTGCAGGAAATCGCCGAACCAGACGAACTGGGCATTCTTCGGCAGCGGCGCCTCGGGCGGCAGAAGGTCATCGCGCGGGGCGCGTTCGCTGAGGGCAAAACCAATCCGGCGATAGGCGGCGCGCGAATTGGCCGGCGGTTCGCGTTCGCCATAGAGTGCGATGCGTTCGCCGCCGCGCACCAACAAAATGCCGATCGCCAGCGTCAGCAGGCTGGCGCGCTCGAGTTTGGTCTCGGCCCCCGAACCGAAGCGCATCGACGGCGCGCCGTCGCGCCACAGCCACACCGATTGCGCCGCTTCCCATTCGCGCTCGCGCACATACAGGTGCTGGCTCTTGGCCGATTGGCGCCAGTCGATAGCGGTGGCGGCATCGCCGGGGCGATAGTGATGATATTGCCAGAAGCTCTGGCCGATGCCGGCCTTGCGCCGGCCATGCATGCCGAGGGTCACCGACGAGGCGAGGCGCTCGGCGCGCACCATCAGCGCCGGCAGCGCGGCGGCAAGGGATTCGGCGCTGTCGGTGAGCCGGGTCATCGCCGCGTTCCTACAGCGTGCGGCACAGCCGCTCGATCACGGTGGTGACGGTCAGGCCTTCGGCGCGGGCGGCGAAATTGAGCGCCATGCGATGACGCAACACCGGCTGAGCCAGTGCCACGACGTCGTCGGTGGAGGGCGCCAGCCGGCCTTCGATCAAGGCGCGGGCGCGACACGCCAGCATGAAGGCTTGGGACGCGCGCGGCCCCGGTCCCCAGGCGATGACATTGCGCAAGTCGGGCGCGGCGTCGGCTTCGGGGCGGGCGGAACGCACCAGGCGCAGAATGGATTCGACCACCGTGTCGCCGACCGGAATGCGGCGCACGATGGCTTGCGCGTCCATCAGGTCGGCCGGCGTGCACACCGCCTTGGCCTGCTTTTCCTTCCCGAAGGTGGTGGCGAGCAGCATCTCTTTTTCGGCATCCTTGTCGGGATAACCGATATCGATCTGCAGAAGGAAACGGTCGAGCTGGGCTTCGGGCAGCGGATAGGTGCCTTCCTGTTCGAGCGGGTTCTGCGTCGCCAGCACGTGGAATGGCGCCGGCAGATCGTAGCGAGCGCCGGCAACCGTCACTTGCCGCTCCTGCATCGCTTGCAACAGCGCGCTCTGGGTGCGGGGGCTGGCGCGGTTGATTTCGTCGGCCATCAGAAGCTGGGTGAACACCGGGCCGGGAATGAAACGGAAGGCGCGATGGCGGTCGTCGGTCTCTTCCAAGACCTCCGAGCCGATGATGTCGGCGGGCATCAGGTCGGGGGTGAACTGGACGCGCTTGAAGTTCATGCCGAGCACGGTCCCCATCGCTTCCACCAGTTTGGTCTTGGCGAGGCCGGGCACGCCGATGAGAAGGCCGTGGCCGCCGGCCAGCAGCGTAATCAGCGCCTGATCGATGACGTCCTTCTGGCCGAAGATGACTTCGCCGATGCCGGCGCGCACCGCCTTTGCGAGGCTGGCGGCCCGCTCGGCGCGTTCGACCGCTGGTTCCTCGCCGATCGTTTCGTTCATGGAAAGCTATCCAGGTCGGTTGCAGGGAAGGCTTAGGCTTGCCTATTGTTGCCGCATCGCGCGGATATGCGCGGCAGCCCCCGTTTTGTACCCCGGCGGGCGCAAGGCAACAAGGATAACACGCCACGCCGACCATGGACGCCGGAGCCTTTTTGAAGCTGGAAACATTACGATCGCGTCTGAATCAGACCCCGCCGCCGCTGGTGCCGGTCCGCAGCGACTATGATCTCAATCCTGCGGCGCGTCCGGCTGGGGCGCGCACGCTCACGCCGGCGGCAGTACTGGTGCCGATCGTGGCGCGGGCCGAGCCGACGGTGCTGTTCACCCGGCGTAGCATCGCGCTCAAGCGCCATGCCAGGCAGGTCAGCTTTCCCGGTGGCGCCGCCGATCCGGGCGATGCCTCGCTGGTCGCCACCGCCTTGCGCGAACTCAACGAGGAGACCGGCATCGATCCGGCGCTGGTCCGCGTCGCCGGCTTTCTCGACGCCTACGAAACCGTCACCGCATTTGCGGTGCTGCCGGTGGTGGGCCTTGTCGACGAAGGCTTCACGCTGGCCCCCGATGCGCGCGAGGTCGATCTGGTGTTCGAGGTGCCGCTTGCCTTCCTGATCGATCCGGCCAGTTGCCGTGAAGAACGGACCGAAATCGGCGGCCGGGCGCGCCGCTTCTACGCCTTCCATTATGAAAGCCATTATATCTGGGGTGCCACGGCTGCTATGCTGGTGGCGCTCGCCGGACGGCTTCGATGACGCGACTTCCTCCGCAACCCTTCATGTCCGCGCCGGAAACGGTGGCGCTGATGGCGGCGCTGGGCGAGGCGCGCTTTGTCGGCGGGGTGGTGCGCAATGCATTGCTCGGCAAGCCGGTCCGCGACATCGACATCGCGACGCCCCATCCGCCGCAGAAGGTGCAGACTCTCTTGGAAGCGGCCGGCATCAAGGCGGTGCCGACCGGCATCGAGCATGGCACCATCACGGCGGTGGTGGCGGGCGTGCCGTTCGAGGTCACGACTTTGCGGCGCGATGTGGAAACCGATGGCCGCCGCGCCGTGGTCGCCTTCACCGACGATTGGGCCGAGGATGCCCAGCGGCGCGATTTCACCATGAACGCACTCTATGCCGATCGCAGCGGCGAGGTGTTCGATACGGTCGGCGGCATTGCCGATCTCGAAGCCGGTAAGGTGCGGTTCGTCGGCGATGCCGTGACGCGCATCCGCGAGGATTATTTGCGCATCTTGCGCTTGTTCCGCTTCCACGCCTGGTATGGCGCCGGCCCGCTCGATGCCGAGGCGCTTGCCGCCGCCGAACAGGAAAAGGGTGGATTGGCCAGGCTCTCGGGCGAACGCATCGCCAAGGAAATGCTGAAGCTGCTCGAGGCCGAAGCGCCGGTGGCGGTGCTGGTGGCGATGGGCGAGATCGGGGTGCTGTCCGAGGTGATCGCCGGAGCGCCCGACATTTTGCGCCTCAAGCGGCTCATCGCCGCCGAAGCGTCCGCGGCGCTGGCGCCCGACGGATTGCTGCGCTTGGCCGCGCTGATACCGCCGACGGCGGCGGCCGCGGTGGCGGCGCGGCTCAAACTTTCCAACGCCCAGCGCGACCGGCTCATCGACCTCGGCCGCGGCGAGGCGCTGACGCCCTATCTTTCCACCCAGGACGTGGCGAAGCTGCTGTACCGTCTCGGGCCCGAGCGCTTGCGCGATCGCGTCCGGCTGGCATGGGCCGATGCGCCCGCAGCGTTCGTGCAATGGCGCACTTTTCTCGCCACCGCCAACGATTGGCAGCGCCCGGTTTTTCCGCTCGGCGGTAACGATGTCCTGGCGGCCGGCGTCGCCAAGGGGCCTGCCGTCGGCCAGGTGCTGGCCGAGGTGGAAGCGTGGTGGATCGACAATGGCTTCACGGACGATGCCGCGGCGTTGCACAAGGCGCTGCAGACGGCGGTGGGAAAGGTGCGCTGATGGCGTTCGAAATTGTGGAATCCCTCAGCCTGCCGGGTGATGCCGCCAAGCCGAACGAGGACGCCTTGGCCGCCGAGCCGTTCGCCGCGGTGGTGCTCGATGGCGCTACCATGGTGTCGGAAAACCTGATGCCCGGGCGCAGCGATGCCGCCTGGATCGCGAGTTTCGGCGCCCGCCGGCTGCTGGCGCATTTGAAAAGCGGGGATACACCCCGCGCCGCCTTGCGCCATGCCCTTGCCGATGCCGAGCGCTCGTTTGCGGGCCTGCGCAAGCGCGCGCCGGCCGAGCCGTGGGAAATGCCGTGTGCCTCGATGATGGCGGCGGTGCCGTGCGACGGCGGCTTCGAGGCGTTGTGGTATGGCGACTGCGTCGCGCTGGTGCAGCGTCCCGGTGAGGCCTGCGAGGTCGTCGGTCAGCCCGTGGAAGCGCGCGCCGGCGAATGCGACAACGCGCGGCTGTTTGCCGAACGAACGGGTCTCGCGCCGGTCGAAGCCCTGAAACTTCCGGAGTACATCGCCTATTTCCGGGCCGGACGCAGCACCATCAACGGCCGCGGCGGGTCGTGGCTGTTCTCGCCCCAGGCGCCGGCCTCCGAGCATGTCAGCCATCGCCGCATCAGCGCTCCGCCGGGATCGCAGGTGTTGTTGTGCTCCGACGGCTTTCTGGCGCTGGTTTTGTACGGGCGCTATCAGGTCGGCGATCTGGTCGGCGTGGCGGCGCAAACGGGTCTCGCCGCTCTGGGCACCGAATTGCGTGCGATTGAAACCGGCGATCCCGACGGGATCACGCATCCGCGCTTCAAGACAAGCGACGACGCCACGGCGGTGCTGCTGCGGATTTAGGCGATACCGAGGGCGCGCAGGATCGGGTCGGTGCCGCCTGTCGTGTGCACTTTGACGAAGCCTTCCCAGATCAGGCGCATGGCGACAAAGAAGACGATGAACACACCGGCATAGCTGATCCAGGGATATTTGTGCAGCAGCCGCGCGATCAGGGTGGCGGCGGCGCCCATCAGGGCGATCGACAGCAGCAAGCCGATGATCAGAACTTCAATATGGTTGCGCGCCGCGCCGGCCACGGCCAGCACGTTGTCGAGCGACATCGAGATGTCGGCGATGGCAATCGACACGATGGCGCGCCGGATCGCCTGCGCATGGCAGCGGCTGTCCTCGACCATGGCACAGGCCGGATTGGGCAATTCGTGGCCATTCTCGCCGGCAAGGATTTTCTGCGCGGCATGTTCCTTGTTGGCATGCCAGACGTCGCGCGCCAGCCGCCCCGTCACCCACAGCAGCAGGAAGCCGCCCAGGATCACCAGCGAGACCCACTTCATCATTTCGATGGCAAAGACGGCCAGCAGGATGCGCAGCACCACCGCGGTGGCGAGGCCCCAGAAGATCACCGTCTTGCGGTCGGCCTTGGCGACTTGGGCAGCGCTCATGCCGATGACAATGGCGTTATCGCCCGCCAGAACGACGTCGATCAGGAGGACCTGCAGCAGTGCGAAAACCCCGCCCTGGGTGAATATGTCGAGCGGGTTGAAGAAAGCCAACGGTGTTTACCTCGAGCGGGCCTTGCGAACTGATGTGGGGTCCGGTGGGCCGAAATGCCAGTGCCAATATGGCTTATACGCGAAATCCCTCAGTGTTGGCCTAACGGAAATTGCCGCGAGCGAAGCCGCTGGTCTGGCGCAGCGCCTCGCCCAGGACCATGGCGCCGGCCATGGCGACATTGATCGAGCGCAGGCCTTCGCGCATCGGAATCAGCAGGCGGGCATCGGCGCGGTCATGAATTTCCGCCGGCACCCCGGCGCTCTCGCGCCCCAGAAGCAGGATGTCAGACCCCGCAAAAGTGAAGTCGCAATAGGGCATTGCGGCTTTCGTGGTCAGCAGCACCAGTCGCGCCCCGGCGAGGGTTTCGGCAAAAGCCGACCAGCTGGCGTGGCGGGTGGTGTCGGCGACCCCGAGATAATCCATGCCGGCCCGGCGCAGCTTGGGCTCGCTCCACAGGAAGCCGCAGGGTTCGATGATGTCGACCGGCACGCCGAGGCAGGCGCCCAGCCGCAGCAGCGCACCGGTGTTCTGCGGGATGTCGGGTTCGAAAAGGGCTAGACGCATGCTTCCGTGACGGTATTTGTTGATCGTGTCGCTAGGTTGATTTGGGGGCGGGAAGTGCCCGCAACAGCCCGGGGATGCTGAAGATTTCTGCGGCATCGTGCCGCAATCCCCTTCATAATCGACTCTCTATTTTGGCCTTTTCCTCTGGGGGGCCGCGCTATTTTATCGCGGTGCCCGGCTGGATCGTACGACCTGACGCGAGGACTCGACTTTGGCGACTGATACCACTCCCGAACCGACGCGGCGTGACTTCCTTTACATCGCGACCGGGGCGGCGGCCACCTTCGGCGTCGGCTTGGCGGCGTGGCCCTTTCTCGATCAGATGAATCCGTCGACGGCGGTGTTGGCGATGGCCTCCATCGAGGTCGATATCAGCGCCGTTCAGCCGGGCCAGCAAGTGATCTTCAAGTGGCGCGGTCATCCCTTGTTCGTCCGTCGCCGCACGCCCAAAGAAATCGCGGAGGCCCGCGCCGTGCCGCCCTCCGATCTGCCCGACGGGCTGGCGCGCAATGCCAATCTCACCGACTCGGCGCCGGCGACCGACGCCAACCGCGCCATCAAACCGGAGTGGCTGGTCGTGGTCGGGGTCTGTACCCATCTGGGATGCACGCCGACGGTGTCGACACCGCAGTCGCCGCAAGGAAGCTATGGCGGTTGGCTATGCCATTGCCACGGCTCGGAGTACGACACCGCCGGGCGTATCCGCAAAGGACCGGCGCCGCAAAATCTGGCCGTTCCCCCCTACGCCTTCACCGGCCCCGCCAAGCTCAAGATCGGTTAAGGGAAGCTCTGATGGCGCACCAATCGTCCTATATTCCCAAGACCCGGATCGCCCGCTGGCTTGACCAGCGCCTGCCGATCGTGCGGCTGGTGAACGACTCGTTCGTGACCTTCCCGACGCCGCGCAATTTGAATTTCTGGTACACCTTCGGCGGCATCCTCACCGTGATGCTGGCGGTGCAGATCGTCACCGGCATCGTGCTCGCCATGCATTACGTGCCGAGCGCTGATCTTGCGTTCGCCTCGGTCGAGCAGCGCATCATGCGCGAGGTCAATTACGGCTGGCTGATCCGCTACATCCACGCCAACGGCGCCTCGATGTTTTTCCTCGCCGTCTACATCCACATCTTCCGCGGCCTCTATTATGGTTCCTACAAGGCGCCGCGCGAGGTTTTGTGGATTCTCGGCGTCTTCATTTATCTCCTGATGATGGCGACGGCGTTCTTCGGCTATGTGCTGCCGTGGGGCCAGATGTCCTATTGGGGTGCCACCGTGATCACCTCGCTGTTCTCGGCGATCGATCAGATCATCCCCAACCTCGGCACCGCCATCACCCATTGGCTATGGGGCGATTTCGCGGTCGGCGATCCGACCCTCAACCGGTTCTTCTCGCTGCATTACCTGCTGCCGTTCGTGATCGCTGGCGTGGTCGGCTTGCACATCTGGGCGCTGCATGTGCCGGGCAACAACAATCCGCTCGGCATCGATGTCAAAGGCCCGCAGGACACCGTGCCGTTCCATCCCTGGTACACGGTCAAAGACGCCTTCTACATGTCGCTGTTCTTCATCGTGTTCCTGGGGATCGTGTTCTATGCGCCGAACTTCTTCGGCAATCCCGACAATTACATCCAGGCCAATCCGCTGGTGACGCCGCCCGACATCGTACCGGAATGGTATCTGCTCCCATTCTACGCCATGCTGCGCGCCATCCCGTCCAAGGTGATCGGCGTACTGGTGCTGGTGGTGTCGCTGCTGACGCTGCTGGGCGTTCCTTGGCTCGACACCTCCAAGGTGCGCTCCTGCCGTTTCCGGCCGCTGATGAAACAGCTGTTCTGGGTGTTCGCCGCCGACTGCATTCTCTTGGGCTATGTCGGTTCGCAAGGCGCCGACGCCGCCTGGAATCTCGGCGGCATCGATTTTCCGCTGGTGTGGCTGGCGCGGGCCGGCACGCTCTATTATTTCGCCTTCTTCTGGGTGTTGATGCCGTGGATCGGCAAGAAGGAAGTGACGCGGCCGTTGCCCGAGAGCGTCGCCCAGTCGGTTCTCGGCAAAGGGGGGCAGTGATGAAAGCGCTATGGCTTGTTGCCGTTGTGGCGCTGATGGCGCCCTCGCTCGCCGAGGATCTGACCCAGCCGCAGCCGCCACGCCAGCAGAGGTGGTCCTTCGACGGTGCCGCTGGCACCTATGACAAGGGGGCGCTGCAGCGCGGCTTTCAGGTCTACAAGGAAGTCTGCTCCGCCTGCCACAGCCTGAACATGGTGGCATTCCATGATCTCAGCGGTCCGGGCGGTCCCGGCTTCACCGAGGCACAGGCCAAGGTGATCGCGGGCGGCTATAAAATCCCGGCCGAGCCCAACGACCGCGGCGAGGTATTCGATGACAAGGGCAACCGGCTGACGCGCCCCGGCATTCTCGCCGATCATTTTCCGCCGCCCTTTGCCAACGAACCGGCGGCGCGGACGGCCAATGGCGGCGCCTTGCCGCCCGATCTGTCGCTGATCATCAAGGCGCGTCCGGGTGGAGCGAATTACGTCTATTCGATCCTGACCGGCTTTCATCAGCGTCCGCCGCACGGCTTCGCGGTGCAGGATGGCAAGTACTACAATCCCTATTTCGCCGGCCGCAACATTTCGATGCCGCCGCCCTTGAACCAGGGCTCGGTCACGTTCAGCGACGGCACCCCGGCGACGGTCGACAACGAAGCCAAGGCGGTGGTGACGTTTCTCGCCTGGGCTTCGGAGCCGCAGCTTGAAGCCCGCCACCGTATCGGCCTCGAAGTGATGGCATTCCTGGTGCTGCTGGCCGGCCTGTTGTTCCTCTCCTATCGCAAAATCTGGCACGGCAAGCCCGAAGACGAAGGCGCCGTCCACGATTTGCCGGCAACGGAAACCGAAAAGCCGTAAGGTAAGACGCCTTAAGCAATGAAGGGGCGTCATGTCCGGCCTCGAGATCAACGACGAATTCCGCCGTGCTCTTGACGTGATGGAGCACACCGACCGCAGCGTCTTCATCACCGGCAAGGCGGGTACCGGCAAGTCGACGCTGCTGGCGCACTTCTGCCAGACCACCGAGAAGCGCACCGTCGTGCTGGCGCCGACCGGGGTTGCGGCCCTCAACGTCAAGGGCCAGACGATCCATAGCTTCTTCAATTTCTATGTCGACGTTACGCCGGAGAAAATCCGCGCCAAGAAGGTCAAGCCGCGTACCCCCAAGCTCTACAAGTCGCTGCGCACGATCATCATCGACGAAGTCTCGATGGTCCGCGCCGACCTGCTCGATTGCGTCGACGTGTTCCTGCGGATGTATGGACCAGAGCCGGGCAAGCGTTTCGGCGGCGTCCAGATGATCTTCGTCGGCGATCTTTACCAGCTGCCGCCCGTCGTCACGTCGCGCGAGCGCGAGGTTTTCAGCACGGTCTACCAGACGCCGTTTTTCTTCAGTGCGCCGGCAATCGCCGACATGGCGCTGGAAATCATCGAGCTGGAAAAGGTCTACCGCCAGAAAGACGCGCATTTCATCGCGTTGCTGAACCGGATCAGGAACAATTCCATCGACGAGACCGACCTTGATCTGCTCAACGGCCGGGTCGGCTCGGGATCGACGGATGCGCTTGCCATCCATCTGACGGCGACCAACAAGCGGGCGGACGAAATCAACACGGCCCGCCTCGCGGCCGTCAAAGGCAAGCTATATCGCGCCCAAGCGGTCGTCGAAGGCGAATTCACCGAGGAGTATTATCCGACCGCCACCGAGCTTGCCTTCAAGGTCGGCGCCCAGGTGATGATGCTCAACAACGACAGCGAGCGGCGCTGGGTGAACGGCAGCATCGGCGTCATCAAGGCGGTGAAATCGGACGACGACGGTGAGATGGTCGTGCGCGTCCGCCTGCGCGACAGCGACGACACCGTCGACGTCACGCCTTACGCCTGGAGTGTGTACCGTTTCCGGGTTGAAGGCGGGGTGCTGGTGTCGGAGCCGGTCGGAACCTTCACCCAACTGCCGTTCCGGCTGGCCTGGGCGATCACGATCCACAAGAGCCAGGGCAAAACCTTCGACAGCGTCACAATCGATCTCGACCGCGGCGCGTTTGCGGCCGGCCAGACCTATGTCGCCTTGAGCCGCTGCACCTCGTTCGAGGGCATCGCGCTGCAGCGTCCGATCACCAAAGGCAGCATCCGCGCCGATTGGCGGATTTATTCGTACCTCACCGGCCATCAATATCGCAAAGCCGAGGCCGCCCTGCCGTGCGACGAGAAGGTGGCGCTGATCAAAACGGCCATCCGCGACAAGCGCCTGCTCGAAATCGTCTACCTGAAGGCCAACGACACCAAGTCCAAGCGCATCGTGCGCCCGCTATCGGTCGGGGCCGAGATCTATCGCGACAAGAAATTCATCGGCATGCGGGCCTATTGCACCCTGCGCGACGAAGACCGCATGTTCCGCGTCGACCGCATCCTCGCGATCAAGCTGGCGCCGGCGTAGCCCGCTTACTCCACCCGCCAAATCATGCTGCCGTGCGCCGGCAGGGTGGCGTTGATGCCGTGCGGTGCCGCCTTCTTCTCGTCGGTGAAAAGGTCCTTCAGTGCGGCGCCCTTCAGTCCCAGTTCCTTCCACGTTGCCGACACCGTCATCGGCTTGTCGGAAAGATTGAACGCGGCGACGGTGGCGACGGGGTTGGCACGGCTGCCGGTCAGCGCCACCCAGACGCGCGCATCCGCCTG
This sequence comes from Rhizomicrobium sp., assembly GCF_056722145.1. Classification (NCBI taxonomy): domain Bacteria; kingdom Pseudomonadati; phylum Pseudomonadota; class Alphaproteobacteria; order Micropepsales; family Micropepsaceae; genus Rhizomicrobium; species Rhizomicrobium sp. Next base: position 40,508 of record NZ_JBWZET010000210.1, read on the forward strand.
TTTCAGCCCGTCGACGGGATAGCTCTCCCACGCCGTCTGATTGACCGCGATCAAATCCTTGTTGGTGATGAGGATCTTCAGCGAGTCATCCATCTTGGTCAGATTGGCGCCGAGGATCAGCGGCGAGCGGGCGATCGCCCACAGCGTGAACCAGGTGCGGGTTTCGTCGGCCGTCAGGCGCGATGGACGCGGTTCGCCCCAGCCGGGATGCGGTGTCAGAGAACCGAACGGCAGCATGTCGGCATCGGGCCAGGCACCGGGCTTGGCATAAGCATGCCACTCGGCCAGTTTCCTGAAGCCGGTGAGAAGACCGTTCGGCCAGGCGTTGGGCGCGAAGTCCCAACCATCCCAGGAATCGTCGGCGATGCGCCACAGCTGCGCCAAGCGCCCGACCTCTTCGGCGTGGGTGATGGCGGTCGGCCCCGGCGACAGGCTAAGGACGATGTCGCGGCCGCTGTGCACAATCGCGTCGTGCACCTGGCGGATTTCGGTCGGCTTGTAGGGATGGTCGGAAATGCAGTCGACCTTGATGTAATCGACGCCCCAGTCGGCGTACTGCTTGACCATGGAATCGTAATAGGCCTGTCCGGCGGCGTTATCAGCGACGCCGTAATTGCCGTCGTCCCAGGGGCAGAGATCGCCGCGATCGGCCGCCTCGCTGGCACGAAAGCGAGAACCCGCGATCGGCAAATCGGCCTCCACCGCCGCCTTCGGAATGCCGCGCACCACATGGACGCCGAATTTCAGGCCTTGCGCGTGCACCCAGTCGCCAAGCGGTTTCAGGCCGGCCTGGCCCGCAGCCGAGGGAAAGCGTGCCAGCGACGGGATGAGCAATCCATGGGCATCGAGCTGGTAACGCCGGTCGGCCAGCTTGGCGCCGGCGGGATTGTCCATGTACCAGCCTTCGTCGATCACCGCGGTGGTCCAGCCCAGCGTTTTCATCGTCGCCAACACCGCGACGTTGGCCTTGAAATCGGCTTCGGTAATGGTGAAGCCATAGGCGTCCCACGAATTCCATCCCATCGGCGGGGTTGGCGCCAACGGCTCGGCGGCCACGGCGACGGTAAGCGCTGCCGAGAACAGGAGGGCGTAGCGGAGCATGGGATTCCTCTAATGAGCCAGCAGAATGTCGCGGCTTTCGCCGGTCTGAACATGCACCTGCAGCATCAGCGAGCCGCCGGACTCGAGGCGGAATTTGCCGTCGCGCCAGGTGATGGTGGTGACGACATAATACGCGCCGTCGGGCAGTTCGGTGAAGGAAAAGCGCCCTTTGGCGTCGCAGCGCGTTGTCCGGGCGGTGGTGAAATAGCGCGGATCGTCGCCGCCGAAGTCGGCCGGGCGGCCGCCGAGATAGGGATTGAAGCCGTCCTCCTCGGACCCGTAAAGCGCCCGCATCCGTTCGCGCGCATAGATCGAGACTGGGAACAGCGTCACTGGCAAAGCGGCGCAGGTTTTCACGGTGCCGCGCGCGGTGCGCAGGATGGCGCTGCCGGTGATGGTGTTGGTGCCGCGGGCGGCAAACCACGCGACCTCGGCGGGCTCGAAGCGGCTCGTCAGGGGCCCGGGAGCGTCGGTGCAGCCGGCAACCGTGGCCAGTATGGCGGCAAAAGCGGCATTCGAACGCATCGTATCCCCCCGATGAGCCCCACCTATTGGTACCAGCCTGCCGGCTCAGGGTCCATCGGCTTGCCCGGCGCCCGCCGCGTGCTAAAAGGCGCCCCGAAAAGAGGGATACCCATGGCCAAGCGCGTTCTCGGAATCATCGGCGGCAGCGGCGTTTACGACATCGAAGGCCTGGAGTGGGCGGAATGGCACCGGGTTGTCAGCCCGTTCGGCCAGCCTTCCGACGAGCTGTTGTTCGGCCGCTATGCCGGCGTCGACATGGTGTTTCTGCCCCGCCACGGCCGCGGCCATGTCCAGACGCCGTCGACAATCAATTACCGCGCCAACATCGATGCGATGAAGCGGGCCGGCGTCACCGACATCATTTCGGTCTCGGCCTGCGGCTCGCTCAAGGAAGACCTGGCGCCCGGCACCTTCGTGTTCGTCGATCAGTTCATCGACCGCACCTTTGCCCGGGAAAAGAGCTTCTTCGGTCCTGGCCTCGTCGCCCATGTGCCGATGGCCCACCCGGTCTGCCCGGCGCTGGCGACGGCGCTGGAAGAGGCCGCCACGGCCGAGAACATCCGCCACGCCCGCGGCGGCAGCTACATCTGCATCGAGGGGCCGCAATTCTCGACCCTGGCCGAGTCCCACCTTTACCGCCAGTGGGGCTGTTCGGTGATCGGCATGACGGCGGCGCCGGAAGCCAAGCTGGCGCGGGAAGCGGAAATTCCCTACGCCCTGGTGGCGATGGTCACCGATTACGACTGCTGGCATCCCGACCACGAACACGTCACGGTGGATGCAGTGATCAAGGTGCTGATGCAGAACGCCTCCAATGCGCGCCGGCTCGTCACCGCGGTCGCCGAGCGCCTCGGGCCCGAGCGCAAGCCCTCGCCGATCGGCGTGGAAACCGTGCTCGACGTCGCCATCATGACGGCGCCCGACAAGCGCGATCCGGCCTTGATGGCCAAGCTCGACGCGGTCGCCGGACGGGTGCTGAAGAAATAGCGCTGCGGCGTTCTGCTGCGCTGCGGTCCGGCCCCTGATCGAGGTGTGCGCCGCGGCAGAAAATGTGCAATAGAAGGTCGCCAACGGGGGTGCCCCGGGGGCGTAGCTTTCGGGAGCCTCGGGAATGGATTTCAAGCCTTACATCCGCACGATTCCGGATTATCCCAAGAAGGGAATCCAGTTCCGCGATGTGACGACCCTGTTCGGCAACCCGCGTGCCTTCCGCGCCGCGGTCGATGCCCTGGTCCAGCCCTATGCCGGCGTGAACATCGATCGCATCGCCGGGATCGAGGCGCGCGGCTTCATTCTCGGCGGGGCGGTGGCGCATCAGCTTTCCACCGGCTTCGTGCCCGTCCGCAAGAAGGGCAAGCTGCCGTGGAAGACGCTGTCCGAGGAATATGATCTCGAATACGGCAAGGATCAGGTCGAGATTCACGTCGACGCGGTCAAGCCCGGCGACCATGTCGTGGTGGTGGACGATCTCATCGCCACCGGCGGCACCGCGTTTGCCGCGATCAAGCTCTTGGAGCGCGCCGGGGCCAAGGTGGTCGGCTGCCTGTTCCTGGTCGATCTTCCCGATCTCGGCGGCGCCGACAAAATCCGCGCGCTGGGCAAGGACGTAACCACGCTGGTGGCGTTCGAAGGCGAGTGAACCTCTGTCATCCCCGGCCGACCCGACGTAGCGCGAAAGCGCTTAAGACGGGGAGGGGACCCAGGGTTTGCCGGCAAGGCGGTTTCGGTCATCTGGCAAGAAGCTCTTCGTCAAGATGGCGCCGAGTTATCCAGGTGGAGAGACCTGGGTCCCCTTCCCCTCGCTGCGCTTCGCTTGCTCAGCCGGGGATGACACCAGGGGGTTGGACGAGACCCTTCGTTTTTTTGGAGCAGCACCATGAAGCTCTACACTAATCCCGCCTCGCCGTTTGCGCGCAAGGCGCGGATCATCGTGCGCGAATTGAACCTCACCACCGTGGTCGAGGAAGTGGACGTGCCGCGCGAAGGCCTCGGCGATGGCTTCCGCGCCATCAATCCGCTCGGCAAGATTCCGGTCCTGGCGCTGGCGGATGGTTCGACCATCTTCGATTCCCGGGTGATCTGCGAATACCTCAACGAAACCGGCGGCGGCCGGTTCTTCCCCGGCCGGGCGCTGCTCAGGGAGAATTCCGGCCATTGGCGGGCCCTGACCCTGCAGGCACTCGGCGACGGCATCTGCGACGCGGCGGTGGCGCGCAATTACGAGCGGCTGAGGCCGGCCGAATTGCAGAGCGCGGCGGTGATCGCCAAGCACATGAATGCGGTGACCTTCGGGCTGGACGTGCTGGAGCGGACCCGCTTCACCGATAAGGTTACCATTGGCGAGATCGCGGTCGCCTGCGCCATCGGCTACCTCGATTTCCGCATTCCGGAGCTGTCCTGGCGCGATGCCCGTCCGAATTTGCGAGACTGGTACGAAAAATTTGCGCAATATCCCTCGATGCAGGCGACTTGGCCGGCGCAACTGGTATGAGGACATGACGATGCGCGCGATGCTGCTGGGGATGGCGGTTGCTTTCGCGGGGGCGGCGATGGCGGCGACGCCGCCGGCCAAGCTGGAGGTGCGGTTGGTGGTGCCGTGTCAGCCCGGCGACCCGACCTTTGCGCTGGTCGGCGGCAACGAGGAAGTCTGCCTCGGCAAGGACACCCTGCTCGACGCCTCGGGCGTGGTGAAGGTGCAGCGCTATCCGGTGCTGCCCAAGGCCGTCATGGAGATTTCCGATGCCGCCTCGCAGCGGCTGTACGATCTGTCCGCCGACAAGGAAGGCGAGCGCGTTGCCTTCCTCTTCAATGGTCGCCTGATCTTTCTTCCGGTCATCTATGCGCCGGTGAAGACCAAGGAACTGCAGATCACCCTCAAGAACGACCCGGACGACATCGACGCCCTGGTCGCCGCCTTCCCTGGGGGCGTTGCCGCCCAATGAAAATTCACGGCCGCCCTTACCGCACCATCTGGACCCGCCCCGACGAATCCGTGGAAGTGATCGACCAGATCAAGCTGCCGCATCGCTTCGACACCGTGGTGCTGAGGACGGCCGAGGACTGCGCCGAAGCGATCCGCAATATGACGGTGCGCGGGGCGCCCTTGATCGGCGCCACGGCCGCTTACGGCGTGGCGTTCGCGATGAAGAAAGACCCGTCGTCGAAAGCGCTGATTGCCGCGCTCGATCTTCTGGGCTCGACCCGCCCGACCGCCGTCAATCTCAGGTGGGCGCTGAAGCGGATGCACGATGTGTTGCATGCGAAAACCCATGGCGAGCGCTTTGCCGAAGCCTGGGCGGAAGCGGCCGCGATCTGCGACGAAGACGTGGAGGTTTGCCGCGCCATCGGCGAGAACGGTCTTCAGATCTTCCGCGAAGCCGCCGCCAAGAAGACCGGCACGCTCAATGTGCTGACCCATTGTAACGCCGGCTGGCTGGCGACCGTCGATTGGGGCACGGCCCTGGCGCCGATCTACATGGCCTACAACGAAGGCATGGACATCCATGTCTGGGTCGACGAAACCCGGCCGCGCAACCAGGGCGCTTCGCTGACCGCCTACGAGCTCGGCGCCCACGGCGTACCGCACACCATCATCGCCGACAATGCCGGTGGTCATTACATGCAGCACGGTAAGGTCGATCTCTGCATCGTCGGCACCGATCGCGTCACCCGCAACGGCGACGTCGCCAACAAGATCGGCACGTATCTGAAGGCGCTGGCGGCCAAGGACAACGGCGTGCCGTTCTACGTCGCGCTGCCGTCGCCCACCCTCGACATGAGCCTCGCCCAGGGTGCCGACATCCCGATCGAAGAGCGTTCTTCGGACGAGCTTCTCAAGATGACTGGACGGCTGGCCGAAGGCAGCCTTGCCACCGTGGAGATCGCCGCCCCCGGCTCGCCCGCCGCCAACCCCGCCTTCGACGTGACGCCGGCGCGCCTCGTGACCGCCTTCATCACCGAACGCGGCGTCTGCGACGCCACCGAAGCGGGCTTGAAAAGCCTGTTCCCGGACCGCTGAGGGTTTTGCGCGTATCGCGACCGGTGCTAGCCTTCCACCAACTGGGGGGAGCGGCATGCGTAACGGCTACATTGTTCTCATTCTGGCGCTCATCTTGGCGGTGTGGCGGTCGCAGCCGCCGGCGCCCGAACCCGTCACCGCGCCTGCGACCGAATTTTCCGCGGCGCGCGCCTTCACCGATATCCGTGCCATCGCGCAAAAACCGCATCCGGTCGGCAGTGCCGAACATGCGCGGGTGCGGGACTATATCGTTCGCCGCATGAACGAACTCGGGCTGGCGCCGCGGCTGCAGTCCGAGCGTTCCACCCAACAATTCCGTGGTCTGACGATTTCGGCCCCGGTCGCCAACATCATCGGCACGCTGCCCGGCAAGGGCCGGTCGCAGCCCGCCGTCTTGATCATGAGCCATTACGATACCGTGCCGGATTCGCCCGGCGCCGCCGACGACACCGCCGGGGTGGCGACCGCGCTCGAAATCGCCCGCGCCTTGAAGACCGGCGGCGTGCCGGAGCGCGACGTGATTTTCCTCGTCACCGACGGTGAAGAGCTCGGCCTGATGGGCGCCGTCGCCTTCTTTCATCACGATCCGCTCGCGCGCCACGTCGGCGCCGTGATCAATTTCGAGACCCGCGGCGACGGCGGCCTCGCCAACATGTTCGAGACCGGCCCCAACAATGCCGATGCGATCGCGCTCTATGCCAACGTTCGCCGGCCCGCCGCCAATTCGCTGTCGCGCGCCATCTACAAAAACATGCCGAACGGCACCGATCTCTCCGTCGCACTCGAAAAGGGCCTGCCGGCGCTCAACTTCGCCTTCATCGGCGACGAGGCGGCCTATCATTCGCCGCTGGCGACCCCGGCGCATCTCGCGCTCGGCAGCGTGCAGCACATGGGCGATCAGTCGCTCGCCGCCGCCCGTGCTTTCATCGGGCGCCTGCCGCAGCAGAAGGCCGATGCCGTCTTCTCCGACGTGCTCGGCTTTTTCCTGATCCAGTATCCCTTGTGGTTCGGCTGGATCGTGCTTGCCATCGCGGCGGTGCTCGCCGTCATCGGCATCCGTGCCGCTGGTCCGACGGCATGGGGCCGGGGCGCGGCGGCGGCCCTGTCGGCACTCGTAGTGCCGGCGGCGGTGCTGGTCGGTGCCGGGATGGCGTGGGGCGACACGGACCATTTCCTGCGCCTCGCCCATTTCGATTTTCTCCTGGCCGGTGCGGGCGCGCTGGCGCTCGGATCGGCGTTGGCGATGGTGCGGCTAATCTCGCGCGATCGTCCCGCCGCGGTCTGGCAGGTGCTGGTGTTGCTGTTGTTGATCCTCGGCACCGCGGCGCAATTCCTGGTGCCCGAAGCGGCGTTTGCGCTGGTGTGGCCGGCCTTGATCGCCGGCGCGATCGCCGTCGTCCGTTTCGGTCTCAGCCGCCGCAAATTCGCCGCGCCGATGATTTGCGCAGTGCTGGCGCTGGTGTCGCTGGCGATGACGCTGGCGACCGCCATCGCGCTGTTCACCGCGGTCGGGGTCGATCTGCCGGCCGTGCTGGTGCTGCCGCTCCTCACCGGTCTTCCGGTGCTGTTGCTGCTGCCCGAGAAACAGCCGTCGCGGTGGGTGCCGCTGACCATCGCCGCGCTGGGCGTCGTGCTGTTCGCCTGTGGCCGCTACGCCGGACCGACGCCCGAACGCCCGACGCCGGCCGAGGTGCACTACGTCGAGGATCTCGACAGCAACAAAGCCTATCGCGTCTCCTATCTCGGCGCCACGTTCGGCGAGACGAACCATTCGTCGCTGCCATGGAGCGGCGAGCGCGCCGTGTGGTGGAGCCCGGCCGGTGCCGCCAACGTGCCCGACAGCGATGTCGTGTTGCTCAGCGAAGCCGGCAATCTTCGCCTCGTGGTGCAGCCGCGCCCCGGTGCCTTCTCGCTGCTGGTGACGGTGACGAGTGAATCCGGTTTTGCCGCGTCAACTTTTGAAGGCGTCGCGCTTGGCGCCATAAAGCCGGGGCAAGCGCACGCGTTCCGCTATTATGTGCCGGGCCGCGATGGCTTTTCCTGGCAGGTCAAAGCGCCGAAGGGCAAGGTCGAGGTCCGTGTGACCACGCTTTATCCGCTCTGGCCGGCCGATGCCGCCTCCTTGCCTCCGCTGCCGCGCGAGCGCATGGCATTCGGCCATTACGCCGCCACCGAAACCATCAAGCGCCGCATCTGGATGCCTTAGATCACGCTCCGTGGGCGCGGAAGAAATCCAGGGTGCGGTCGCGGGCCAGCCGGGCGGCTTCGGGATCGTGATGGGTCGGCCGTGACGAGTTGAAGCCGTGGCCGGCGTCGTAGAGATAGATTTCCGCTTCCGGCCGCTTGAGCCGCAACTGTTCGACGCGGTCGAGCGGAATGGAGGCGTCGCGCTTGCCGAAGTGGCAGATCACCGGGCAGTTCGGCACGTCGTCGGCCATGTCCGGCGCCATCTTGCCGTAATAGCTGGAGACCGCCGCCAATTCCTCGGAGCGGCAGGCCAGCGCCCACGCCACCGAGCCGCCATAGCAATAGCCGACGGCATAGACGAGGCCCTTGGCTTTCAAGGCATGGGCGCAGGTTTTCGTATCGGCAACCGAGGCCGCGAAGGGATGGCGCTTGTAGGCAAGCTCGACACCTTTCTCCATGGCGTCGGCGGGCGCGATGAAGCCGGGCTCCTCGCGGTCGAACAGCGACGGCGCCAGCACCTCATAGCCCTCGCTGCAGAAGGAATCGGCGGTGTCCTTGATGTGCTCAGTGAGGCCGAAAATTTCCTGGATCAGCACCAGTCCGCCGCGCCTGACGCCGTACGGTTCGCTGTGATAGACGCCGACGCTGGCGCCGTCCGCCATCGTCATCGTGATTATATTGCCTTTGCCCATGCCGCGCTCCGCCGGGGTCCACGGTGCACTGTCGGCGAGGTTCAGGGCGGCGTCAATCGGGCGCTCGTCAGCCGGCCGCATGTTTGGATTGCAAACAAGTTCCCCCGGCCGGCTGACTTTTCCCCGGACGCCGCGTCGCCGCCAACGCCCGGGGAAGTGGGCCCCCACCCCAAATTGCCAGTCGTATCAACAACAGTGGACGCACAGCGATTACACTGACCGCCGCCGTTTCGACCACAGCCAGCGCACCAGCCACAGTCCGGCAACGAGGATCGGCAGCCACGGCAGGGCCTTGAATATCCACAGCAGCATGTCGGCAAGCGACTGCGTGAAACTGCTGCCCGCATTAGGCCAGAAGCCCGCGAATGCCGAAGTCTCGGGCGGCACTTCCTTCTCCTCAAGCGTGATGTCCATCTTCTCAAGACGGACGTCGGCTTCGGTCGCGCGTTTGGCAGCGGTTGCGTTCTCGACGGCGGCTTGCGCCTGGGCGAGCGCCTCGTGCAGCTTCAACACCTCTTCGACCGAGAGGTTTGCCCGTTTGGACAATTCTTCCAGCTTGTCGCGGTACGAAATTGCCTGGGCAAGCTGACGTTCGACATCGGCAGCGCGCCGGGTTTCGTTTTCCATCGCGCTCGACTGCGCCGTGATCTCGGGCTTTTCGCCGCCGTCGGCGCTCAGAGGTGCCATCAGTCGCTTTTCCAGGGCCGCGACCGCCTCGTGCGGCAGGGCGAGAGAAAGCGAGGCGCTATATTGCGGGCCGCTGGTGAGCGCGGCCGAGGTCAGAACGCATTTCAAGGCCTTGTCTTTGAGGCAGGCCGTGCGCACCGCCTCATAACGGCTCGCCACCGCCGCCCGCGCCATCGCGACGGTTAGCGCATGAGTTTGGCTGAACAAACTGTTTGGCGCGTCGGTCTGAATGGCAATGTCCGGCGGCGGTACGAAGGGCGGCGGCGGGGCGTATAAGGCCGGCACAGCTTTGTTGGAATTCGCCATCGCCAGCCGGACGTCCTTTTGGTCGTCCTGCCTGCCGCATCCGATCAGCAGCAACGCTGCGATCGCAACAGGTCCAATCTTGCGAACCATCGCACCCTCCCCAGAGTTTGGACTGGAGAAGTTTGGCGCTGCGATTGGGGCGGGTTTTGGGCCGGATCGCGGCCGTCAGATGTTGAAGCGGAAATGCATCACGTCGCCGTCCGCCACGACGTAGTCCTTGCCTTCAAGGCGGAATTTACCGGCCTCGCGGGCGCCGGCTTCGCCGTTGTTCGCGACATAATCCTGATAGGCAATCGTCTCGGCACGGATGAATCCGGCTTCGAAGTCGGTGTGGATGACGCCGGCCCCTTGTGGCGCGCGCGCTCCCCTCACCACCGTCCAGGCCCGTGCCTCCTTCGGCCCCGCGGTGAAGAATGTAATCAACCCCAACAGATCGTAGCCGGCGCGGATCAGGCGGTTGAGACCCGGTTCTTCGAGGCCGAGCGCGCTTAAGAATTCCACGCGCTCTTCGTTCGCCAGCTGGGCGACTTCCTCTTCGATCTTGGCCGAGATCACGATCACCCCGGCGCCCTGGCGCTTGGCCATTTCTTCGACCGCGGCGGTGAATGTGTTGCCGGTCGCCGCTGAACCCTCGTCGACATTGCAGGCATAAAGCACCGGCTTGCCGGTAAGAAGCTGGAGCTGGCGGAAGGGTTCCTTCTGTTCCGGCGTCAGTTCGGCATTGCGGGCGGGCTTGCCGTCGCGCAAGAGCTCGACCGCCTTCGTCATCAGCGCGACCTGTTCCTTGGCTTCCTTTTCGCCGGAATGGGCCTTCTTCTCGAGCGGCTTGAGGCGCTTTTCCAGGCTTTCGAGATCGGCCAGCATCAATTCGGTTTCGACCGTGTCGGCGTCGCTGACCGGATCGATGCGGTTTTCGACGTGGGTGATATCGCCGTCCTCGAAGCAGCGCAGCACATGCACGATGGCGTCGACTTCGCGGATGTTGGCGAGGAACTGGTTGCCGAGGCCTTCGCCCTTGGAGGCGCCGCGCACCAGGCCGGCGATATCGACGAAGGTGATGCGGGTCGGCACGATCTGCGCGGAACTGGCGATCTTGGCCAGCGTATCAAGCCGCGGATCGGGCACCGCCACATCGCCGACATTGGGCTCGATGGTGCAGAAGGGATAATTGGCGGCCTGGGCCGCGGCGGTCTGCGTCAGGGCGTTGAAAAGAGTCGACTTGCCGACATTGGGCAATCCGACGATGCCGCATTTGAAACCCATCAGGCAGACTCCGGCTTCGGTTTGGATGGTTTGTGGTCTTGCGGCTTCAGGATCAGGGCGACCTGATTCATGAACCCGATCATGTCCTGGCTGGCGAAATGGGGCGCCGCCTCGGCGATGGCGCCCAGCATCGGCACCAGCCAGTCTTCGTCGGCCTTGGCGAAATTGGCCAGCACATGGCCGACGACTTTGCTCTGGCCGCCGGGATGACCGACGCCGATGCGGACGCGGTGGTAATCGGGCCCCAGCGTGGCGGTGATGGAGCGCAGGCCGTTGTGGCCGGCATCGCCGCCACCGGTCTTGGCCTTCAGCTTGCCGGCGGCGAGATCGATTTCGTCATGGATGACGACCACCGCCGACGGCAGCAGCTTGAGGAACCGCATCGCCGCACCGACGGCGGCGCCGGACTCGTTCATGTAGGTCTGCGGCTTCAAGAGGAAGGTCTTGCGGCGGCCGAGTTTGCCTTCGGCGATCAGGCCCTGGAATTTCGACCGCCAGGGGCCGAAATCGTAGCTCTGATGCATCGTATCGACGGCCATGAAGCCGACATTGTGGCGGTTGCGGGCGTATTGCGAACCCGGATTGCCAAGCCCGGCGATGAGAAGCGGGGCATCCGCCATCGATCGATGATCCTGAAACGAAAAGCGCGGCGCCACCTTGCGGTGCGCCGCGCCCGCGAGAACAGACTACACTTACTTCTTTTCCGGCGCCTTGGCAGCGGCCGGGGCCTTGCCGCCAGCAGCGGGAGCCTTGGCACCGGCTGCCGGGGCAGCGCCCGCGGCCGGAGCGGCACCTGCCGCCGGAGCGGCTTCGGCGGCGGGAGCGGAGGCGGCAGCAGAGGCCGCCGCGGCGGCGGCACGGGCTTCTTCGATCACATGCGTCGGGGCGACGATCGAGGCCAGGGTGATGTCCTTGCCGCGGATCACGGTGCGCGCACCTTCCGGCAGGCTGACGTGGCTGACGTGCAGCGAGTCACGGATGTCCATCTCGGACACGTCGCACTCGATGTATTCCGGGATGCTCTCGGCCGGGCAGACCAGCTCGAGGGTGTGGCTGACGACGTTCAGCACGCCGCCGCGCTTGAGGCCGGGCGACTTTTCCTGGCCGTGGAAGCGGACCGGGACGGCGATGCGGATGGTGGCGCCTTCGGGAAGACGCAGAAAATCGACGTGGACCGGGCGATCGCTGACCGGATCGAGCTGCAGGTCGCGCGGGATCACGCGGGTGAGCTTGTCGCCTTCCTTGAGGCGGAGCAGCGTCGTCAGGAAGGCGCCTTTTTCGACGGTGAGCGCCAGGGTGTGGGCGTCAACCGCGACGTTTTCGGGCTCTTCATTGCCGCCATAGACGACCGCCGGCACGAGGCCTTTCTGGCGGGTCTGGAAGGACGGGCCCTTGCCCGTTCCCAGGCGCGGCGAGACGGTGAGTTCCTGAATTTCGCGCATATCGGTAAGTCCTTGATAGTACAGCAAAACGCGCGGAAGCCCAAAGTGCCCGCGGCCGCGAAGGGCTGGCTTGTAGCGGAAGGAGGGCGCAAAGGCAACGGCCGCGGCGTCTCGTCTCCAAACTGGTACTTTCGGGCGCACCCCAGGGAGCGCATTCTGGGCCGGCCAAATGTCGGGGGCGGGGATGGTGCGGGCAGGTTTTACGGTTTTGGCGCTGGTTTTGCTGTCGGGTGCGGCCTTTGCCAGCACTGCGGGCACTGCCGACGACGAATTTGCCTTATTGCAGCGCGGGATCGAGCGGGCCCAGGCCAACGACTGCCCGGGTGCGATCAAAGCGATGCGCGAGGCGGTCGATGCGGCCGCGTTCAGCCAGCTCGGCGACCGCCAACAGTATATCGCTCAGCGCATCCTGGCGGCCTGCGCCTATGACACCGAGGATTATCCAACCGCGATGCGGGTTTCGCGGCAGGTGACGGCGATGCCGCTGGCCGAGCGGGGCGACTGGTACATGCGCTTGCTGGCGTCCTATAGCGGCAATGATCATGAGGATGCCGCCGCGACGCTGGAAAAGCTGGCGACGACCTGGCCGGATGCGCTGCACGACCTCAAGTTGAGCGCGATTTATCGTCTGCTCAACGATGCCGCGGGCAAGCCGGAGGGGGACGCCCGCAACGCCCGAATCCTGAAGGCGCTGTTCGCCGCCAACTGGCGCCCGACAGTTGAGGCGCCGGAAGAGGCGGATGGCTTCTGGCTGCGGCTTGCACGTTACGACGCTGAGGCGGGCGACGCCGCCGCGTCCCGCAAGGCGCTGGCGATCATCACCACGGCCGACACCATCACCGCGGTCCGCGCCACCAAGCTGTTCGATGCCGTCGTTGCCACCGATCCGGCGCGCTTCGATATCGCCAAGGCCTATGCGGCGTCGGTGGGCCGGTACAAGGCGCGCGTAGCCGCCAGACCCGACAAGCTCGAGCCGCTGATCTATCTTGCCGAGGCGCTGTATCAGCTCGACCGCCAGGACGAAGCGCTGGCGCTGCTCGACGACACCCTGGCCAAGGTCAAGGCGGGCACGAAATTCGCCGACGCCGGCGACCAGCTCAACTGGGTCTACAATCAGCGCGCCCATGTGCTGATGGCGCTCGGCCGCGCCGACGAGGCGGTGGTGGCGATGGAGGCCGGTTCGCACATCGGCGAGGACGGCTTCAATGTCAGCCAGACGATCAATCTCGCCGACATGTTCGACAATCTCGGCCGGCCCGCCGAAGCGGTGAAGGTGCTGGCCAATTTCGATCCCAAACACGCCAGTCCTTATGGCGTGATGGCGGCGGAGGAGGCACGCGCCTGCGCTTACGCCCAACTCGGCGACACGGCCAATCTCGACACCACGCTGGCGTTCGCCCGCGCCCATGCCGACGATGCGCCTACCGCTGCGGTGCAGATGCTCCTGTGCGCCGGCCACGAGGATGAAGCGGCGACGGTGGCGCTGAAATACCTTGGCGACAAGCAGAAACGCGACAGCATTCGCGATGCCCTGCACATCACAAAGCTGGCGGCCAGGGGCGCCGCCGAGCCGTGGGGCACGTTGATGCGGGGGCGCTGGATCGCGCTCGGCAAGCGGCCGGAGATCGTCAAGGCGGTGGAAACCTTCGGCCACATCCTGACCCTGCCGATCGTGCAGTAAATGCTTTCCTCCCCCGCGGGGTGCGATCTTTGCGCGAGTGTTCGCAAGAAAGCGGGGGAGGTGCCGAGCCTTCGCGAGGGGGTTACCGCTTGCGGTCGTCGAGCACGTCTTCGATGTAGAATTTCTGCACCAGCACCCACACCGCGACCGACAGCGGCGTCGCCAGGATGGCGCCCCAGAGGCCGAACAAGGGCGCGAAGACGAGGATGGCCAGAAGATTGAAGATCGCCGGCAGCGACACCGCCCAGCGCTGCAGCAGCGGCTGGCTGACATAGGCTTCGATGGTCAGCGCCACGAGATAGACGATCGCCGCCCATACCGCCAGGATCGGCTTGACGCTGAACGCCAGCAACAGGCCGGGAATGGTGGCGATCGCCGGGCCGATATAGGGCACGAACACGGCGGCGCCCGACAGCACCGCCAGCGCGAACGGCAGCGGCACGCCGATCGCCCACAGCCCGATGAAGGTCATGACGCCGAGCAGCAGCATGTCGAGCGTCATGCCGAACAGCCAGTTCTTCAGCGCCTCGCCGACAGCCGCGAGTACCTGATGCAGGCGCATGCGCTTGCGCGGCGGCACCAGGCGCATCACGCCGTTGACGTAAAGCTGCGGATCGGCGGCGAAATAGATGCCGACGACGATCATCAGAAGCGCTTCGCCCAAGCCGCCGAGGATGCCGCCGGCCCACGGCAGCGCCGCCATCAGCCGCTCGGTCGGGTCGCCGCCCGACTTCAGCGCGCCGAGGATCTGCCGTCCGAGCAGGGTCTCGTTGAGCCAGTCCTGGGCGGTGGCGAGGGTCTGCGGCAGGCGGTCGGCGAGGGCGGCGAACTGGTGCGCCGCCATGGCCCCGAACAGATAGAAGAAGGCGATGGCGACCGCGGTGATGTTGAGGACGGTGTGCAGCAGCGCCATGCGGTCGGAGATGCGCAGGAACCGGCCCCACGGTCCGGCCATGTTGCGCAGCGCCACCGCCACCACGATGCCGCCGAAGGTCAGGATCAGGACCTGCGACACCTGCCACACCACCAGCATCATGCCGACGACGAAGGCGGCGATCAGGGCGCGGCGCAGGAACACGGCGTCGGGCGAGGGCTGGTGCGGAATGGTTCCGCGCGGGGCGTCGAATTCGGGGCTGTCGTTTTCCATGGCATTCACCGAGTCGAGCCTGACGATACACGCTTTTGGGCAGGGATTTGCGACCATCCCGTGTCTGAGCGGTCTGGCGCCTCGGTCGAGGGTGCCCATTATGCCGCAGTTGCCGGAAATGTCAGCCGCGGCGGCAACACCGCTGCGGTGGCCGGTCGTTCCTGCGCGGGCGCGCAATCCGCTCGGGCTGTTCAGTCGGTAGGCGTCAGCAGATCGCGCCAAGCGTCGAGGTTGGGGTAATAGGACACCAATCGCGCCAGCCGTTGGCGCTGGGCCGGCGTGAACGGGGCCGCTTTGTGACTGGCGCGGCTGCGGTTGCAGCGGAATTGTTCGCGCACCCGCCAGACGGCGTCGATGGCGCCCTGGCAGCGGTCGAACGGCTGGGGAGCGCGGGCATGCGCCAGGATCTGTTCGAGCACGTCGGCCGGCTCGCTGCAGAAGTCGGCATAGTCGGTGAACAGCACGCGTCCGGGCGCCGCGTCGGAGTACGCTTTCCAGCTGGCATAATATTGGGCGTACCACGGTCCCATCAGGTCGATCAGCATGTCGGCGCGCCGCGTCGCATCGCTGTCGGCAAAATTGGGCGGCAGCTGGAACGAAAAGCCGATCGGCATGGCGGGGTCGTCTTCGATCATCGCGAGCAGGCTCTGCAAACTGTCGGGGATCGAACGGCGCATGACGCAGGGATGCAGGCCGAAGGCATCGAGCAGGTGGCGATTGGCGGTGGCGGCCGGCATATGCATGTGAGTGACGGCGACGTCGGCGGTCAGGGCGCCGCGGAAATAGGCGAGCAGCCAGGGAATATAGAGCGTCGCGTCACGGCCGCCTTCGGCGTGGGTGAAGCGCATCAGTTGGCCGCCGAGGGCCTCGATCGCCGCCGTCCGCAGAAAAGTGCCGGCTGTTCGGGGGGCGAATGCCAGCAGCACCAGCGGACGGCGACGACCGAGTTCTTGTGCTGTTTCCAGCAATTCACCTTCGAACACCCCATCGATGTGCGGCGATACGAAGATCGCGTCCAGCGCCGCCGGGCCGAGGGTTTCGGAGATGGAGTGGTCCATATCCCGATGGTATCGAGCCACGCGGAAAAGCTTGTTTTACAAATCTCGCGAAGTGTCGCCATTTGTCGTCGCCCGATCATTGCTGACACGCCGGGACAAGGTGGCGCGGAATTAACGCACCAAATGCGGGAGCGCCTCTCGGCAAAGTGGAATCCGGCGATCGGATAGGACGCAATGCCAACAAAGGGCGGCTTGCTGTCTGCTGCAGCGGACGCCGCGCGCCTACAAATCGTTGGGCGGCCACGGACAGGCCGGATCGTTGCGGGCGAAGGCGCGCCGCCGCGTGAGCACGATGACGACCGCGACCGGCACCAGGAACAGCGCGGCGCTGACCAGGAAATCGCGACCGCGGCCAAGGTGGTCTGCGGTGGCGGCGAGCACGACGACGAGCGACACCAGCGTGATGAGGAGTGCCGCCGCCATGGCAAAGGCGACATGGCGCCAATCGGTGATGGCGCAGGCCCGCTTCTGCCAGAAATGGGTTCCGGCGACGCCGCGCCAGCCGGCATAGAGCGCCACCGCCGAGGTCGCCAGCGGCACGCCATAGCTGACGACGCCGAAAATCCTGCCGGCACACACCGTCGCCGTGACCACGCCGTAAACGAGCAGCGCCCACGCCACCGCGCGGCTTTTGGTCTTCAGAAGGAACCAGCCGCCCATCGCCGACACCATCGGATCGACCGCATCGCCGCCGGCCAGTCTGCCGTTCACAGCGGTGAATGCCAGCATCACGATTTGCAGCAGCGCGACCGCGAACCAGCCCCAAGCGGCGATTGCGATCACGTCGTCGACAGTGTCATCGCTGGTGCGTGCAAACAAAGCGGTGAGGCGCATGGCAAAGCCCCCGGATCACCCGGCCGAGTATAGCGCATCGGCGCCGCGCCGTCTGTCATGCCTCCGATGATTGCCGCTCGCACCGGCACGGCAGAGCATGGGGATGCCATCCGATCCGCCGCGGCGGTCACGTCTACGCAAACCAAGCGCTGAGATTCTCTCGCAGAAAACCCTCTCCGCGAATTGTCCGCGATGCGCCAGAACTTGCCATTCTAAGCTTGACCGGATCGGTCAGGGCGCAAGTGGATCGCCAACAATCACATCCTTTAATTCAGACCAGGAAATCGTCACCGTGGGCGCGAACGGATATCCCTGGCCCAGTTCGTAACTATCGAACCCTACGCGCAGGCCGTCCGCGCTCACGGTCCACCGGCGAGGATCGGACACCGCGCCAGCGATGGTGTTTTGATCCAGGTCTTTCGGCTCTCTCTTAAAATCCTCAACGAAAGCCCTCCGCACGGACTCAGTGACAAGCGCGTTAAGCCTGCTCTGCCATGGACGGTCGGTACGGAAAATATCTTCGGCCTTCAAGGCGTGCGGTTCCGGCAACAACACAAGAGTTTCAGTCCGCGTCCCACCGTGTCCGTGCGGCGTGCCATGACAATAAAACCAAGATGTCCACTCCACGCTGATGATGCGGCTGCTAGCGAAGCCGATCTTGGAGGTCTGGTACTCGTCACCGGGGCCTTCGCAGTCCCCCTCTGTGTTCTCCCTGCGCACATTCATCGTGTTCCAGCGCATCGTCACCGGCGTAACGGGGCCGTCTATCCTTGGGAAACGAACCTCGCGCGTGCCGATTCCGCGGCCTGCGTTTCCGGTATTATCGCTGTCGTCAAGAGGTTCGGGGACAAGCGCATGGTACTGGGCGGACACGGTGAATAGGAACGGACCGACCTGCAACGCTGTCTGCTCCAGGTCGTGGATGCGATCCGAATAAGCACTGCCCAAACAGTGCACGGCCTGCTCGCGATCATTCTTGTTCGGTTCCTTTCCGATTAAACAAGCCTGCGCGAGAAAACGCAGCCAAGCCCGTTGATCCGCGACGAGCGACGCTTGTCCGGGTACCGAAAGTCGTCGTTGGGCAGCGGTGTAAAGTTGCCCCAGTCTAGTATCGTCTTCTGACAGGCTCCGATCTGCGCAAATTAATCTCTCGCGTGGCGTCGTGGCTTTGGAGCAATCAAAACTCGCGCCCAACGCAGAATGCGCAGCTAAAAGCAGCGCTCCGAACAGTGCGGCTCTCATGGTTTTCCCCAACGGCCAAAGGACCAGCTTTCGCCGACCTGGATGCTCCTGCGCATCGTTAATGAGTTGAAGCGGAATGGCAAGAAATGGCGCAAGTCGGACCTTCACACCGATTTGGTTTTGCGCCCAGGCTTGCGAGTGCCTCTCGGTCGTATCAGTGCCACGATTGCCGCACCCGGCTTGAAAGTTCGTGATTTGTTCTATACATTCCTCGCCGTAGTTATGCGCCAAGGAGTGCCCCGATGCGGTATCGCGGGAGATGGGCCGTAGCTGAGCCCCGCCCCCGCAAGCACGACGATATACAGGACCCGCATGCGTGCGTGTGCGCTGCGGACAAGGCTGGCGA
>NZ_JBWZET010000211.1:0-27869 GCF_056722145.1 Rhizomicrobium sp.
CCCTGGGCAATCCCAAAGCGTCGGTCGTGCTGCTCGAATATGCCGCGCCGACGTGTCCGCATTGCGCCCACTTCAACGCGACGGTGATGCCCAAGATCAAAGAGGAATATATTGACAAGGGCAAAGTGTTCTACATTTTCCGCAACTTCCCCTTGAGCCCGACCGATGGCGCCATTGAAGGCATCGCGCGCGCTTGTTTGCCTGCGGATAAGTATTTCCAGTTCCTTGACCTGATGTTTCGGAATCAGCCCAAATGGGATCCGGATGGGTACCGTGTCGACGATGTCGGCGGCGCGGTGAAACAGATGGCCCGCATCATGGGCGTGTCGCCGGAAGAGGCCGACCGGTGCATGATGGACCCGAAGGAACAAGAACGGATCAACCAGGTCGCGCAGGACGCTGTCACGCGCTACCACGTAAATTCGACGCCGACCCTCGTTCTCAATGGGACGGTGGTGGAAGCCACCGAGGCGACCTGGCCCCAGTTGAAAGCGAAATTCGACTCTCTCATCGCCAAGAAGTGAGAGCGTCCCCAGCGTAAGGGTAGTCCCTCGTGAAGTTCACAAGGCTTAGGATTTCCGGTTTCAAATCGTTTGTGGAGCCTACTGAGCTCTACATCGAGCCCGGTCTGACGGCGATCGTCGGCCCGAACGGCTGCGGCAAATCCAATCTGTTCGATGCGTTGCGCTGGGTGATGGGCGAGAACCGTCCGACGTCCGTGCGCGGTTCCGAAATGGACGACGTGATCTTTGCCGGTTCCGCCGGCCGGCCGCCGCGCAATGTGGCCGAAGTCACGCTCGCCATCGACAACGGCGACCGCACCGCCAATCCTCCGTACCAGGATTTCGAGACCATCGAAGTCTCGCGCCGCATCGAGCGCGAGGCCGGCTCGGTCTATCGCATCAACGGCCGCGATGCGCGCCAGCGCGACGTCCAGATCTTCTTCGCCGACGCCTCCTCGGGCGCCGCCTCCACCGCCTTCGTGCGCCAAGGCATGATCGGCCAGCTGGTCAGCCAGAAGCCGCTCGCCCGCCGCGCCATCCTGGAAGAAGCCGCCGGCATTTCCGGCCTGCATCAGCGCCGCCACGAAGCTGAGCTGCGCCTGAAAGCGGCGGAAGCCAATCTGTCCCGCCTCGACGACGTCATCAAGGAAGTTGAGACCCAGCTCGCTAGCCTCAAGCGGCAGGCGCGGCAGGCGTCGCGCTATCGCAACCTGTCGGGCCACATCCGCCGCGCCGAATCCCTCGCCCATTATCTGCGCTGGACCTCGGCGCAGTTGAAGGCGACCGCGGCGCAGGAAGCGTTGACCACGGCCGTTGCGCTGGTCGAGGAAGCGACCCAGATCGCGGCCGTCGCCGCCACCGTCCAGGCCAATGCCGCCGAAGCGTTGCCGCCGCTGCGCGAAGTCGAAGCCGAACGCGCCGCCGCGCTGACCCGCCTCATCCGAATGCGCGAGGAACTCGAAGCAGAAGAGTCCCGCGCCCGCGAACTCGCCCAGTCGCTGCGCCAGCGCATCGCCCAGAACGGCGCCGACCTCGAGCGCGAGCACGCGCTGCGCCAGGATGCCGAGACCGCGCTGGAAGCCCTCGTCACCGAGACGACCACGCTCGAAGCGGCGCAGGAACGCGCCGGCGTCGAACTGACCGAAGCCGATCAGAAGAACGGCGAGATGAACCAGGCCCTCTACGAGGCCGAACGCCTGCTCGAAAAGCTGCAGGCCGATCTCGCCGAGCGCAATGCCAAGATCGCCAGCCTGGAACGCCAGCGCCGCGTCTCGCTCGACCTTGCCGAGACCGCCGCCGTCCAGCTTCAGGCCGCCGAGAACCGCCTGACCGAAGCGCAGGCGTCCGCCGCCGCCGATCCCGATGTCGGGGCCGCCGAAGCTGCCGTGGTCGAAGCGCGCGGCCTTGCCGAAATCGCGAACGCGCTGGCCGAGACCGCCCGCGCCGAATTCGCCGTGCTCGACGAAGCCGAACGCGCCGCCCGCTCCGCTCTGGAAAACACCGAGAAGGAAGCCCGCGCCGCCTTCGACGCCGCCGAGCGTGACGCCCGCACCACGGCCGAAACCGCCGAACGCATCGCCCGCACGGCGCTGGAAGCCGTCGACCGCGATGGCCGTGCCGCGGTGGAGAATGCCGAACGCGAAGGCCGCACCGCCCTCGAAACCGCCGAGCGTGACGGCCGCGCTGCGGTGGAAAATGCCGACCGCGACGGTCGCGCCGCGGTCGACAACGCCGAACGCGAAGGCCGCGCTGCCCTCGACACCATCGAGCGCGAAAGTCGTGCCGCCATCGATGCCATCGAACGGGACGGTCGTGCCGCCATCAACGCCATCGACCGCGATGGACGCGCCGCGCTGGACGTCATCGAGCGCGAAGGTCGCGCCCGCATCGAAGCGGCCGACACCACCGGTCGCGCCCGCATCGACGAAGCCGACCGTGAAGGGCGCGCCCGCATCGAAGAGGCCGACACCACCGGCCGCGCCGCGCTCGAAACCATCGAACGCGACAAGCGCAGCGAACTTGAAAACGCCGAGCGCGAGCTGACGCACCTCACGACCGAAGCGAGCGCCTTGAAGCGCATCCTTGCGGCCAGCGCTGAAAACAAGTGGCCGCCGCTGCTCGATGCCGTCAATGTGCAGTCGGGGTATGAAGGTGCCCTCGCCGCTGCTCTCGGTGACGAGTTGCAGGACCCGCTCGACGAAGCTTCGCCGCGGCATTGGCGCGATCTCGCCGATTACAGCGATCCGGTGACCCTGCCGGTCGGCGCCCGTCCGCTCAGCTATTTCGTCACCGGCCCGCATGCCATGTCGCGTCGCCTCGCCATGACCGGCGTGGTGTTTCCCGATCAGGGCGCGGCGCTGCAGGCCGAGTTGCGGCCGGGCCAGCGTCTGGTGTCGCCGCGCGGCGACCTGTGGCGTTGGGACGGCTATCGCGCTTCGGCCGATGCTCCGTCGGCGGCGGCCGTTCGCCTCGAACAGAAAAACCGCCTCGCCGAACTGCAAGACCTGATCGCGACCGCGAAGGAAATCCGCGACGCGGCCGCCGAAGCCTATACGACCGCCAAGACCGAGGCCGAAGAAGCCTATCGCGCCGCCAAGTCGGCTGCGGTGGAAGCCCATCAGACGGCCAAGGCTGCGGCCGAAGAAGCTCACCGCACCACCAAGGCTGAAGCCGAGCAGGCCTATTCGTCCGCCAAGGCGGAGGCCGAGCAGTCCTATTCGTCCGCCAAGGCCGACGCCGAACAGTCTTATCTCGCCGCCAAGGCCGAGGCCGAACACGCCTATCAATCGGCCAAGGCGGATGCGGAAGCGCGCTATCTGTCGGCGAAGACGGCGGCTGAACAGGCCAGCCAGACATCGAAGGCCGCCGCGGTCGCCAGCTACGAAGCCGCCAAGGCCAAAGCCGAGGACTTTTACCTCACCTCCACCACGGAAGCCGAAGAGGCCTTCCAGGCTGCCAAGGTTGCGGCTGAGGCCGCCTATCAGTCGGCCAAGGCAACTGCCGACGAAGCCTATCTCACGGCCAAACAGGCCGCGCTGGAAGTTTACGAAGCCGCGCGTAGCGCCGCCGAGGCCGTTTACGAAACCGCCAAGGCCGCCGCCGAAGTGGCGCGCCAGTCGCTGCGCACGCTGGAACAGGAAGAGCGCGCCGCCGCCGCCGCGGTGATGGCCGCGCAGGATGCCGCCAACAAGGCTGCCCGTCAGGCCGCCGAACGCGCCCAGCAGCTCGCCGCCTTGGAAGCCGAGATCAAGCGCATCACCGAGTCGCGCGATGCCGCCCTCGAAGCCGAACGCCAGACGGCCGCCGCGCTCGAGGAAATGGGCGACGGCCAGGTCCTTATCCAGTCGGTCGACAACGCCCGCGAGACCGCCGCCGAAGCCCGCGACAACGCCGCCAATGCCCGCGCCGTTCTCGAAAACCTGAAGCGCGATGGCGAAGTCCGCGAGCGCCGCCTTGCGGTGATCGGCGAAGAACGCGGCCGTTGGGAACTGCGCAACGCCGCCGCCGCCGAGCACATCGCCGACCTCGAAAGCCGTCAGGCGCAGTTGGCGGAAGAACTCGTCACCGCCGAAGCGGTGCCGGCCGCCATCGCCGAAAAGCGCGGCGCCCTGCTCGATGCCATCGGCGTTGCCGAGGTCGCGCGCAAGGAAGCCGGTGACGCCCGTGCGGTCGCGGAGTCGACCCTCAACGAAGCCGATCGCGCCGCCCGCGCCGCCGAGCACGCCCTCTCCGCCGCGCGCGAAGAACGGGCCCGCGCCGAAGCGGTGATGGAAGGCGACGGCTCCCGCCTTGCCGAACTGGTGCAACGCGTCCGCGACGAACTCGATTGCGCTCCGGAAGACCTCGCCGAGCGCGCCGAACTGAAGGACGACGAAGAGCTTCCGCCGATCGAACTGGCTGAAAAGAAGGTCGAGAAGCTGAAGCAGGAGCGCGAGGCGCTCGGCGGCGTCAATCTCAGGGCCGAAGAGGAAGCGACGGAACTCGAAACCCGTCTCGGCAACCTCACCGGCGACCGCGACGATCTGGTCGGCGCCATCGAACGTCTGCGCCGCGGCATCCAGAGCCTCAATCGCGAAGGCCGCGAGCGGCTGTTGGAGGCCTACGAGAAGGTCAACACCAATTTCCAGATGCTGTTCGCCAAGCTGTTCGAAGGCGGCGAAGCCAAGCTGACCTTCACGGAGTCGGAAGACCCGCTCGAAGCCGGCCTGGAAATCTTCGCCCGGCCGCCGGGCAAGCGGCTGCAGTCGCTCGGGCTGCTCTCGGGCGGCGAGCAGGCGTTGACGGCGATGTCGCTGATCTTCGCGGTGTTCCTGGTGAACCCGGCGCCGGTCTGCGTGCTCGACGAAGTCGACGCCCCTCTCGACGATGCCAACGTCGAACGCTTCTGCAACATGCTGGAGGAAATGACCAAGCTGACCGACACAAGGTTCCTGGTCATCACCCACCACGCGTTGACCATGAGCCGCATGCATCGCTTGTTCGGCGTCACCATGGCAGAACGCGGCGTCTCGCAGCTGGTCTCGGTAAGCCTCGCCGAAGCCGAACGGGTGGCGGCGGAATAGACTGAAGTTGCTGCAATTTCAGTGGGATAGTGCAGAGGACGCGCATCTGCGCTAGGCTCTCGGCCATGAACATCAAACCCAAAATGGGTGAAAGTTCTCGCCCACTACCCGCCGTGGAAGACGATGAACGCTACCGCGACGAGGTGGACGCCTTCGTCGCACGCAATCGCGACGCGCTGAACGCTTCCATTCGCCGGGGACGGAAGGAAGTCGCCGAAGGCAAAATGTCGTCCCGAACGATCGAGGATATCATTGCCGAGGGACGCAAAAAGTTCAGCGGCGATTGATCCAGATGTCAGCGACAGCTGTCCTTTCAACTGAGGCAGACGCGGACTTAGCCGGTCTGTTCGCATTGGTTGCGGAGGACAGCGGCATTGAACGGGCCGAGTTGATCTTGCGAAGGATCAACGCCGCCATTGCGGCTTTGGCCGATTGGCCAGGAATCGGGCGCCGACATGATGATTTTGCCGACAGTCCGCGATTGTTCGCCGTACCGCCATGGCTGATCATCTATGAAGCGCAATCTGAGGGGCATGGAATATTTATCTGGCGCGTCGTCGATGGGAGACGAGATTTGCCGGCCATCATCCCCCCCTCGACGCTGACCGCCTCACGGCGGGAATGCGGCGACCGGGCCGTATCTGCGCGGCCTCTGGGGCCACGGCTGACGTTCAAACGATCGGTCAGGTCCTGGGTGTCGAACACTCGCCTGACGGCAGGTTCGCTGCCCCTTAACCGCCGTGCCGCCCACAACCCAGGCAGGGCCGAGTCTGCCGCTGGAACGCCGCCAAGCCGCATTTGCTTAAAATGGCCCCCCTCCAAATCGCCGCGCCCCTGATTCGCCTTGGAGTTTCAGCCGCTTGTGCGCGTTTGCGCGCGCTTGACGGCCTTCCGCCTCGCCCCTATGGTCCGGCCGCTTTCAAACCAAGCCGCGAGCCAGGAGCGGTCTTTGCCGCCACCCGAACCCGAAGATTTGAAGCGCCTCGGCGAACAGATTGACGCCGTCGGGAAAAAGCATGCTGCAGGGGCAGCGAATTCGACGTCGAACACACCGATCGGCGTCGCCTTCCGCCTCGGGACCGAGCTGATGTCGGCGGTCGTGGTGGGCGGTGGCTTGGGATGGGGTGTTGACTGGGCGTTCCAGCATTGGGCGCACATTCAGACGCGGCCGGCGGGTCTGGTCGTCTTGTTCTTACTGGGCGCTGCGGCGGGCATAAGAACCGTCATCCGCTCCGCCCAACAGATAAGCGCCGATACGGCGCCGAAGGAGAAGTAGCCCGTGGCCATGAACCCCATGGAGCAGTTCGAGGTTAAGCCCTTCCTCATCGAACAGCCGCTGTTCTCGATTGCCGGGCACCCGATCTTCTTCACCAACCAGGCGTTTTTCATGCTGGTGGTGCTGGCGGCGGCGACGCTGTTCCTGACCGTGACGGTATCGAAGAACCGGCTGGTTCCGAGCCGCGGCCAGTCGATGGCGGAGATCTCCTACGAGTTCGTCGCCAATATGATCAATTCGACGATGGGCCACGACGGGCTGAAATTCTTCCCGCTGATCTTCACCCTGTTCACCTTCGTGCTGTTCTCGAACTTCCTCGGCCTGATCCCGTGGACCTTCACGGTGACGAGCCAGATCGCGGTGACCTTCGCGCTGGCCTCGCTGGTGATCGTGGTGATGGTCGTGGTCGGATTCATGAAGCACGGCCTGCGCTTTCTCAGCCTGTTCGTGCCGCCGGCGCCGTGGTGGATGATCGTCCCGATGGTAGTCATCGAGGTGATCTCGTTCCTGACGCGCCCGATCAGCCTCAGCGTCCGTCTGTTCGCCAACATGCTCGCCGGGCACACGCTGCTCGCCGTGTTTGCGAGTTTCGTCGTCCTCCTGGGCGGTGCATCGGTGGTGGCGCTGAAGCCGCTGGCGGTGGCGCCGCTGCTGATGATTTCCGCCTTTTACGGTCTCGAGATGCTGGTTTGCTTCCTGCAAGCCTACGTCTTCGCGATCCTGACCTGCATCTACCTCAACGAAGCACTTCATCTTCACGATCATCACTAAGAAGGAACTACGATAATGGGTGTTGAAGCCGCAAAACTGATCGGCGCCGGTCTGGCTTGCTTTGGCCTCGCGGGTGCGGGCGTTGGCATCGGCCTGGTGTTCGGCAACTACCTCTCGGGCGCGCTGCGCAATCCGGGCGCGGCCGCTGGCCAGACCGCCAACATGTTCCTGGGCTTTGCGCTGTGCGAAGCGACCGGCCTGTTCGGTCTGCTCGTCGCCATGATGATCCTGTTCATGTTCTGATGAGCCAGCCCGCTGTCACGCATACCGGCACTGAGGCGCAGCACAGTGCCGGGTTTCCGCCGTTCAAGACGGAGACCTTTCCGAGTCAGATTTTCTGGCTCGTGGTGACCTTTGCCGCGCTGTTCGTCATCCTGTGGCGCGTGGCGGGCCCTCGCATCGCCGGTGTGATCGGTGCTCGCAAGGGCCAGATTGCCGGCGACATTGCGGCGGCGGAGAAGCACAAGACCGAAGCGGAAGCGGCCCTCGCCGCCTACGAGACGGCACTGGCCTCTGCCCGCTCCAAGGCCCATGCCGAGGCCGACGCCAACCGCAAGGTCCTGGAAGCCGAGACCGAAAAGGCCAAGGCTGCCGCCGACGCGGAAGCCCATGCCGCGGCGGCCAAGGCTGATGCCCAAATCGCCGCCAAACGGGCCGAAGCTGCAACACATGTCACAAAAGCGGCGCAAGATGCCGCTGCGGAGATTGTGAACCGGCTTATCGGGGTCAATGTATCCCCCGATGAGGCGGAAGCTGCTGTCAAGGCCGTGGGGGCCTGACGCCTTAGCGGCCCGACTACTGGAACAGGTCCATGGATATCGTTCTCGAATACGCCAAAGAAGCCGAAGTCTGGGTCGCCGCGGGGTTTGTCCTGCTGCTCGGCTTCCTCTTGTTCTACGTGCGGGTGCCACGGCTGGTGGGCAAGATGCTGGACGATCGTGCCGGCGCCATCGCCAAGGAACTCGACGAAGCCAAGAAGCTGCGCGAGGAAGCCGCTTCGGTGTTGGCCGGATACGTCCACAAGGCCGCGTTGGCCGAGACGGAGGCCGCCAAGATCGTCGCCGACGCCAAGGAAGAGGCTGAGCGTTTCGCCAAGGAGACGCGCGCCCAGCTCCGCCAGCAGATCGAACGCCGCGCCCAGATCGCACGCGAGAAGATCGAGCAGGCCGAGACCGCTGCGCTCGACGAAATCCGGGCGCTGGCGGCCGACAAGGCCGCTGCCGCCGCCGAGACGCTGCTTACCCGGCACCTCGACGCCGGCCGTTCGGCCGCGCTGGTGGAACAGTCGATCAAGGACTTTTCGGCCAACACGCCGTAAGCCATGACGCACCGCATTGAGAACGCCCTGCCCTCACCGGCGGGGCGTTTTCGTTTGGGGCCAATCCTTTCTGCCCCCACGGGCGCGACGATCTTTGCGCCAAGCACGCAGACCGTGGGGGAAGTGGTGCGAAGCACCAAAGGGGGCTCGTCGTGCCGAAGGTGCCCCGCACGCACAACGCCCGGCCCATGGTCGCCCCGTCACCCGCGCGGGGCAGCGAGGCACACACGACGTCTCAGCAGTTCGCCGAGATATAGCTGATCAAAAGCCCTTCTGATCGCTGTTCCACGGTGACGGTGGCGTGGCCGTTGCACTCGCTGCCGCTGGGGCCGACGTAGTAATAGCCGACCTCGACCACATTGCCGTTCGCGGAAATGCTGTTGATGCGCAGCGGTTCGCGCAGCGAGCCGTAGAAGCTCGAGATCGAGTCGGCGGAAAGCGCGCCGCTGTCGCGCTTTTCCGGGATCACCAACGCCGCGGCGGCAGAGCCGTCGGCCGCCCCGAGGAAGGTATAGAATGAACGCACGACGGCTTCGGCGCTGCCCTCGCTTGTCTGGGGCTTGGAATCGCCATCGGTGTTGGGCTGCCCACCGCTGGTGTCGGCCGGCGGCGCCGCATAAAGCCGGTTCAGCCGCGCCTCGTCATCGGCCGAGATCTTGCGCACGAAGCCGAGCTCCTCGACGTGACCACCATCGGCGGTCAGCTTGAGATGAAACTTGGTCTTGTCCTTGTCCCAGACGCGCTGCAGCGTCCAGATCACCTGCTTGTTGTCGTCGGCGCGCCGCGCCAGCAGATTGATGGTCTCGTTGTCGGGATCGACTTCACCGAGCTGGATGTCCTTGGGATCGTCTTGCACCACGATGCGCAGTTTGTCGTCGCGATAATCGATGGTGATCAGTTCCTCGTCGGAAGTCGACCAGACGCCGGAAACGTCCTGCAGCAGCGCCACCGAACGGACATGCGGATCGGCTGGCTTGTTGCACGACACCAGCACCAGGCACAGCAGCAGCAACGCGAGCTTTTTCATCTCCGCCCCCACGAAAACGCCGGCAAAAGCTAACACGAATTCCTGCCGTTCCGCTACCGGAACGCGACGATCACATCAGCTTGATGAGGTCGGGAATTTCGTGCTGGCAGGTGGGTTCGGCGCACGCCATCCACTGTTCGTTGCCGCCGGCCTCGCCGCGCAGCTTGCCGAGGTGATAGAGGTATGCCTTGGTCCCGTCGCGACAGATCACGACAATCTTCCCGACGCTGTCGACCGGTTGCCAATTTTCCGGCTTCGCGCAAGGGCTGGCAGCGGCGAGCGGCGCCGGCGCAGCCTTGACCCCGCCGGATTCGATCCGCGCGCACGGCGCCTCGGTCAGGCAGCGCACCGCATTGGCCTGCGCCGCGCGCACGAACCAGCTTTGATGATTGCCGAACATCGCGACGACGATCACGCCCGCCGCGAACAGCGCCGCAATCCCGAATCCGACCCGAACCGTGCCCTGCATCGCAATCTCCGCCGCAGCCTACCGCAGCAATACCTGCGCGTTGGCCCGCACGTAAGCGAGATCGGCGTCGCGCTTCATCACGATATAGCTGGTATAGGCGTCGATCTTGTTGAGGTCCGAAGGCGCCCACAATCCCGCCCCCGCGCCTTGCGGCTGCGCGCCGTTGCCCTGGCTCGGCCCGCTGCCTTTGCCGCCGCCGAGATCGGACACGTTCGGCATGTTGGTGGTGCCCATGTCGTTGGCACCGAAAAGCTGCGTATCGTTGATCGGCCAATAGGGCTTGCCGGGCAGCTTGATGTCGCCGAGCACGTAGTTTTCCATGCGCTGCTGCTTCAGCCGCCAGCCGCCGTCGGTCTGCACCATGCGGTCGGGCGCCAACGCCAGCGTCATCAACAACAGCTTCATCGCCGACAGTGCATAGAGCACCGCCATGCCTTGCGCGCGCTCGGGATAATCCGACCGCCCGGCCCCAAGCGTCAGCCAGAACATCTTGCCCTCGAACAGGGTGAGAAACGCGCTCTTGTCGCACGGGATTTTCAGCCCGTCACCGAAATCGAGCACGGTCGGCGTGCCCTTGATGACGGTCGCTTTCGGCGAGTCATCGTTGAGGTGCACAAACACCGCATCCGCCGCGCGCGCCGCCGCAACAGAGGCGACCCCCAATCCAACCGAAGTCAGAAACGTGCGCCGCGTATCCATGCCAGCCCCCGGACCAAAGCGACCGGGTCAGTATAGCACGCCGGCCGCAGTCGTCATCTCGGCCATGGCGCTGATCGGCGGCGATTCAGAGGCGCTCCACCGGCTTGCCAAACGCCCCGGCGCGATCGTCAAGCTGGCGGCGCGCGAAGGGTGACGGTGTCGCGCCTTACGCCTTCTCCGGTGCCACCACCCGGATGTGGAGTTCGCGCAGCTGTTTCAGCGTTGCTTCGCTTGGCGCGTTCATCATCAGGTCTTCGGCCCGCTGGTTCATCGGGAAGAGGATAACCTCGCGCAAATTGTCGACGCCGGCCAGCAGCATGACGATGCGGTCGATGCCCGGCGCGGTGCCGCCGTGCGGCGGGGCGCCATAGCGGAACGCGTTCAGCATGCCGGCGAACTTCACCTCGGTCTCTTCGCGCGCATAGCCGGCGATCTCGAACGCCTTCAGCATCACGTCCGGATCATGGTTGCGGATGGCGCCCGACGACAACTCGATGCCGTTGCAGACAATGTCGTACTGATAGGCCTTGAGGCCGAGAATGGTGTCCTGATCGTTCGGATCGAGCGCCAAAAATTTCTCGCGGTCGAACTGCGGCATCGAGAACGGATTGTGCGAGAAGTCGATCTTCTTGTCGTCCTCGTTCCATTCGTACATCGGGAAATCGACGATCCAGCAGAATTCGAATTTGTTTTCGTCGATCAGGCCGAGATCGCGGCCGAGCTTGATGCGCACCTGACCGGCCAGCGCGGCGGCGCGATCCTGCTTGGCGTTCGCCGAGAAAAACACCGCATCGCCTGCTTTCAGCCCGGCGATCTTGGCGAGTTCGGCTTGCGCTTCGGGCGGCAGGAATTTCGCGATCGGGCCCTTGCCGGTGAGAACGCCGTCCTTGTCCTCGAACACGATATAGCCGAGGCCGGCGGCGCCTTGTTCGGTCTTCGCCCAGGCCTCCAGCTTGTCGTACCACGAGCGCGGCTGCGAGGCGGCGCCCGGAGCCGGAACCGCGCGCACCGTCTTGCCCTTGAACGCCTTGAAGGCCACGTCGTCGCGATCGAAGACGCAGCCGACATCGGCGATGATGATCGGATTGCGCAGGTCGGGCTTGTCGACGCCGTATTTCAGCATCGATTCCTGGTAGGGGATGCGTACGAACGGCGAGGCCGAGACTTGGCGCCCGGCGGCGAATTCCTCGAACACGCCGTGCAGCACCGGCTCCACCGCGTTGAACACGTCATCCTGGGTGACGAAGCTCATTTCCAGGTCGAGCTGGTAGAACTCGCCCGGCGAGCGGTCGGCGCGGGCGTCCTCGTCGCGGAAGCATGGCGCAATCTGGAAATAGCGGTCGAAGCCGGCGACCATCAGCAATTGCTTGAACTGCTGCGGCGCCTGCGGCAGGGCGTAGAACTTGCCCGGATGCAAGCGGCTCGGCACCAGGAAGTCGCGCGCGCCTTCGGGCGACGACGCCGTCAGGATCGGCGTCTGATATTCCATGAAGCCCTGGTCGATCATGCGGCGGCGAATGGAAGAGATCACCTTCGAGCGCAGGATGATGTTCTGGTGCAGCTTTTCGCGCCGCAGGTCCAGGAAGCGGTACTTCAGCCGGGTCTCTTCCGGATATTCGAGATCGCCGAACACCGGCACCGGCAGATCGGAGGCGACTCCCTGCACCGCGGCTTCGTCGATCCTGAGTTCCACCTCGCCGGTCGGCATGTCGGGGTTGATGGTGTCGTCCGTGCGCGCCTCGATATGGCCGGTCAGGGTCAGCACCCATTCCGAGCGCGCCTTGTCGACGGTGGCGAAGGCCGGGCTGTCGGGCTCCACCACGCACTGGGTGATGCCGTAATGATCCCGCAAGTCGATGAAAATCAGGCCGCCATGGTCGCGCCGGCGATTAACCCAACCGGACAGACGGGCTTTGGTGCCGACGTCCTTCTTGCGGAGTTCACCACAGGTGTTGGTGCGATAGGCGTGCATGACCAAGTCCTTAGGATATGCAGGAAAACATGGGGGTATGTGGCGGGTCAGGGGCCTCTTGGTCAAGTCTGTTGCCGGTTTTGCTTTAACTGTCGCACTGATCGGCTAGTTTCGGCGGGTTTTCCGGAGATTTCCTGCCGATGAGATTCGCCCACGCCCTCGCCGCCGCCGCCCTGACTGCGACCCTCGCCCTGCCCGCGACCGCCGCCGGCACCTCGCGCAATATCGTTATCTTCGTGGCCGATGGGCTGCGCTACACCTCGGTGACGCCGCAGACCGCCCCGACCATGGCGCGGCTGAAGGCCGAGGGGGTCGATTTCACCAACAGCCACTCCAGCTACCCGACCCTGACGACGGTCAACGCCGCGGTCATCGCGACCGGACATTTCCCAGGCGACACGGGCAATTACGGCAATTCCATGTGGGTGAATTTCCCGGTGCCGTGCCGCCAGGGGGCGACCGTCACCTTCATCGAGGACGACTGCATCCTCAAGGACGTCAAGGCCCACTACCCGGCCGATTACGTCGCCCAGACCACCCTGGTGGAGGCCGCCCGCGCCGCCGGGCTGAACGTGGTGGTGGTCGGCAAGAAGGGCCCCGCCGCCATCGAGTACCTCGCCGCGCTCGACAGCGACGGCCGCTCGGTCGAGGACCCGCACGGCCTCTTCATCGACGACTCGACCAACCGGCCGCAGGCCCTTGATGGCTCGCCGTCCAAATCGACCGTGCTGAAGGGTGCGCTGGCGACCGAAGTCCTGACCGCCACCGGCCAGCTTCCCGCGCCGCCGTTCTCGGCGACGCCCAACATCGTGCAGCAGGCCTATCTGCGCCAAGCGCTGACCCAGGTGATCCTTCCCCGCCTCAAGGACTCCGGCAAGCCGTTCGTGATCCTGTACTGGTCGCGCGATCCCGACACCACCCAGCACGGCGCCCTCGACAGCGACGGCCACATGGTGCCCGGCATCAATTCGACCAGCGGCCGCGCCGCCATCGCCAATGCCGACGCCGATCTGAAGGGTATCATCGACACCTTGAAGCAATACGGCCTCGACACCTCGACCGACGTCTTCGTCACCGCCGACCATGGCTTTTCCACCATCGCCAAGGCGATCCCCGCCGCTGATGGCACCACCGGCCGTCCGACGCTGGCGCCCGGCTTTCTGGCGCTCGATGTCGGTGAATGGCTCGGCCAGAAAGTGTTCGATCCCGACCGCGAAGGCGCCGAAGTGGATGCCTCCTCCGGCGAGCATCCGGTTCAGGGCAACGGCCTGATCGGCCCCTCGCCCGAAGCGCCAGAGGCTGTGGTCGTCGCCAATGGCGGCAGTGATTTCGTTTACGTGCCGTCGGGCGACCGGGCCTTGGCCAAGAAGATTTTCGATCATCTGGTGCAGGCGCCCTATGTCGGCGGATTGTTCGTCAACGATGCACTCATCGCCGCCGGTCCCAAGGCCGACTTCGCTGGCGCCCTGCCGATGAGCGAG
The DNA here is from genome assembly GCF_056722145.1 of Rhizomicrobium sp. Classification (NCBI taxonomy): domain Bacteria; kingdom Pseudomonadati; phylum Pseudomonadota; class Alphaproteobacteria; order Micropepsales; family Micropepsaceae; genus Rhizomicrobium; species Rhizomicrobium sp. Next base: position 14,079 of record NZ_JBWZET010000211.1, read on the forward strand.
GTCAATCTGATCGGCTCATCGAAAATGCCCCAGCCGGCGATCGTCGTGGCGCTGCGCAATTTCCTCGTCCCCGGCTGCGTCGAGCCCGAGCCGCAGATGTGCCAGGCCGAAATCGCCGACACTTCGCTACATGTCGGCCAGGGCATGCACGGCAGTTTCGGCCGCGGCGATACCCGCAATTTCATGGCCGCCTTCGGACCCGACTTCAAACGCGGCTATGCCGACCGCCTGCCCGTCGGCAATGTCGACATCGCCCCGACCCTGGCGCACCTGCTCGGCCTCACGTTGACCGGCCCCGGCACGCTGAAGGGCCGCGTCATCGACGAAGCCCTGACCGGCGGCACCGAACCCAAAGTCGAAACTCGCACTATCACGTCGGATCAGGCGCCCAACGGCTTCCACACCATCCTCAACCTGCAGCAAGTCGGCACGACGCCATACTTCGATGCCGCCGGATTACCGGGACGCGCGGTGGGGCTGGTGGAGAAGTAAGCAGGGGCTCCCTTTCTGCCCCCGCGCGCGAGGTGATTTGACGAGTGCCGTCAGCGCGCGCGCCACAATCAATTTACCAGACTGCTCCGCTCTGCAAGAATCGCTGGGCCGCTAACCATACTTTCTTTGCACCTGCGTCTCGCTTAGCTTGAACCTGCGCATGCGCGTCCCCACATCGGAAGCGATACCTTTCTGTCGTGGCGCATGGAAACCACCTCGGCCGTCATTCAGCAACCAATGCAGCGCCAGCCGCGTCGGCGTCCGCACGCGTGCGAGGGGGAGAGGGGGGCTCCGCAAAAATCCACGCACAATTATGTTGCCGAACGGTCCGCCACGAAAAAGGTGGGGGCGCCGTTCGGCAACCGCAATGCGGTCAAGCGCGAATTGGCTGAACTGCTACAGATCAAGGCCTTGGCCCGTCACCACATCGCCCGCCTGAAAGCCGCGATCGCGTTTGCCAACGCCGCGATGGCCGCTCCGCGGCGCATGAGCTGTCACATCCACGACGTCGACGGCGTTGTCGTCCGCGTACGGACTGTCGTACGGATTTCGCGGCGGCTTTCGACGTCGCCGCAGATCCCTGCCAACGAAGGCGCCGTCGACTTAGCGGGCGTGCAGCGTTTCGATCCGGCTGGCGGCGAGGCGCGCGAGTTCGACATCTTCCTCGCCGGTGAGCCCGCTCACGGCAACGGCGCCGACGACTTCGCCGCCGATCGTCACCGGCACGCCGCCATCCCAGCCGACATAACGCGGGTCACCCAGGAACGCGATGTCCCAGCCATCCGCCTTGATGCTCTGGCCGATGTCGCCGGAGGGCTTGCGCTCGCGCGCCGAGGTGAACGCCTTGTTGGCGGCGATGACCGTCGACGAATACGGCGCCCCGTTGGTGCGCATCAGCGCGACGAGTTCGCCGTGCCGGTCGGTGACCGCGATCACCGCCGCCTTGCCGCGCCGCTTCAACTCCTCGACGATAGTCTGCACGGCGAGAAGCGCCTCGTCGTGACCGATTTCCATGATGGTCTGCATCGTTTCCCTCACAACTTTGTTGAGCGCGGGCCGCCCCGCACCGTTATCTCAGCGAACTTTTCCCGCCGCGTTCTCCAGCACGACATTCGACAGCACCGCGGTATCGGCCTTGTCGGGCAGATGCGAGCAGAAGCCGATGCCGACGTAGAACGGACCCTTGATATCGAGGGTGATCGGCGGACCGAACTGGTGCATCGCTTCGCCTTCGAGGCTGACCCAGATCGTGAACTGGTCGCCGTGCTTTTCGATGCCGATGCGGCGCGCGATCACCGGCACCAGGCTGTCGGGCGACTTGCCGCCGGGCCGGCCGCGGCCGCCGATGCGGAATTCCATGTCCTTTACCCGCGCCCCCGCGACGGGCCTTTGCGCCAGATGGATCATGCCGCCGCCGTGCAGCGCGACGATGGCCTCTTTGGAATCATCGTCCAGGCTCTGGCGGATCACCAGCACCGCCTTGCGGTCGTCGAAGCCGGTGGGATCGGGATACGCGATGTCGGCGGCCAGCGAAACGTCGCCGTCCATCTTCTTCCACAGATAGCGGAACTCGTCGCGCGTGTACCAGACGTTATAACCCGCCGAGGTGATGGTGTAGGCGCCTGTCGCTTTGTCGAACGCGGCGCTGCCCGGCACCAGCGCACTGCCGATGTCCGACTGGCCGTCGAAAATGCCGATCGGCGTCTTGAAAGTGGTGGTGGCGCGGTGGAAATCGGCCGGCGGCGACACCTGCACATGGCTCGGCGACCCCGGCAGCGCCCAATCGGGCACCACAGGCTTATCGGCAGCGGAAGCGGCGGTAGACACAAGCGCGAGCACAGTCGCGGCAGCGGCAAGGCGCATGAGGGATTCCCCAGTTTTGGCTGGCCCTACCCTAGCGCTTTTGCGACCCGGATGAAGGGCAGATCGACATGGAAGCTGCGGCTGAATCCGAGCCGGTCGATCAAGCCGAGGGCCTTGCGGTTTTCGCTATCGATCACGCCCCAAACTTCGTCGAGGCCGAGGCCCTTGGCGTAGTCGAGCAGCAGGTTCTGCATCAGCGTGCCGAGGCCCTGCCGCTGCAGATCGGTGCGCACGATGATGGCATACTCGGCGCTCTTGCTGAGGCCGTCGCGCACCAGCCGGGTGATGGCCATGAGGTCGCCCGTCACGCCTTCGGCAACAAACGCCATGGTGCGCTCGTAGTCGATCACGGTGAAATGGGCGATCAGTTGCTGCGATACCGCCCGGATGCCGCGCATCAGGCGGAAGCTGATGTCCTCCAGGCTGCAGTTTTTCGCCGCAGCCACATAGGCCGGGGCATCCCCGACCCGCACCGGGCGGATCACGACCGGCTGGCCGCGCCACAGGATCTCACGCACGAGATGGCTGGGGTAATCGAGCATGCCCGACCGTACCAGTGGCAAGCCTCCGGCACCACCGGCCATTTGGCGCCATTGACATTAAGCGTTCTTGCCGGGAAGCATTCCCGCACAAATATTTCACGGGGAGCGGCGGTCGCTCGGACCGCTGGGTGCTATGACGGATTCCAATCAGACCCTGATTCCAGACATTCAGGGCTTTTTCGGCGCCTATGGCGGCCGTTTCGTACCGCCGCAGCTCGAAGCTGTCATCAAAGAGGTCGAAGAGGCCTATCTCGCCATCCGCCAGGACCCGACCTTCTGGGAAGAATACCGCTATCTGCTCAAGAATTACGTCGGTCGCCCCTCGCCGCTGTATTTCGCGCGCAACCTGACCGCCAGACTCGGCGGCGCCCGCATCTACCTGAAGCGCGAGGACCTCAACCACACCGGCGCGCACAAGATCAATCATACGATCGGCGAGGCGCTGCTCGCCAAGCGCATGGGCAAGAAGCGGCTGATCGCCGAGACCGGCGCCGGCCAGCACGGCGTCGCGCTGGCGACCGCGGCGGCATTGGTTGGCCTCAGTTGCGAAATCCACATGGGCGCGATCGATGTTGCCAAGCAGCACCCCAACGTGATCCGCATGAAGATGCTCGGCACCAAGGTAATCGAAGTGACGCAAGGCGGGCAGTGCCTGAAGGATGCCGTCGACAGCGCCTTCATGGATTTCGTCACCAACCACGAAGACACCTTCTTCGCCATCGGTTCGGTGGTCGGCCCGCATCCCTATCCGATGATGGTGCAGGATTTCCAATCGGTCGTCGGCCGCGAAGCGCGCATGCAGATTCAGGAACAGGCCGGGCGCCTGCCCGATTATCTGGTGGCGTGTGTCGGCGGCGGCTCGAACGCGATGGGCCTGTTCACCGCGTTCCTGGAAGACAAGGATGTCGCCATCGTCGGGGTCGAGCCGGCGGGCAAGGGGCCGAATCCGGGCGAGCATGCCGCCACCCTGACCTACGGCACCCCCGGCATGCTGCACGGCATGAAGACCTATCTGCTCCAGGACGAAAAGGGCGAGCCGCTGCCGGTGCACTCCATCGCCTCGGGCCTCGATTATCCCGGCGTCGGCCCGATCCATTCGTTCCTGAAGGATGTCGCGCGGGTCCAGTACGTCTCCGCCAGCGACGCCGAAACCCTCGCCGCTTTCCGCGAACTCTCCGAGGTGGAAGGCATCATCCCCGCTTTGGAAAGCGCCCACGCCATCGCCCACACGATCAAACTGGCCCCGACTCTGCCGCCCGACCGGATCGTCGTGGTCAACCTCTCCGGCCGCGGCGACAAAGACATCGACTATGTCGCCGAGCTGATGGGGCTGTAAAATGCCGGCAGGAACCCGTCCCTAACGGCAACAAAGGCCGTAAAATCGGGTTTCAGGCCGATTTTCCCGCCTCAGTGGTGTAACAGAGCGCCACGCGAGGCATTAAGTCAGGCGCCATTTGAGCGCGAATCCGCTATCAGGTCGCAATGCGGATTATCGAATCGACCGCCGATCTCAAGGACCTCGCCCAGGAACTGGCGTCGTCGCCCTATGTCGCCCTCGACACCGAGTTCATGCGCGACTCCACCTATTGGCCCAAGCTGTGCCTGATCCAGATTTCGGCGCCCGATGTGGCGGCGATCATCGACCCCCTCGCCGACGGCATCGACCTGACGCCGTTCTTCGAGCTGATCGCCAAGCCCGAGATCATCAAGGTCCTGCACGCTGGCCGCCAGGACATCGAGATTTTCTGGCATAAGGGCCGCGTCATTCCCGATCCGCTGTTCGACACCCAGATCGTTGCCATGGTGTGCGGCTTCGGCGAGGCGGCGTCCTACGAGACCCTGGCGCGCAAGCTCGACCACGCCGACATCGACAAGTCGGCCCGCTTCACCGATTGGGCGCGCCGTCCCTTGACCCGCCGCCAGCTCGAATACGCGCTGGCCGACGTCACGCATCTGCGCGTGATCTACGAGAAGCTGTCCGCCGAGCTGAAGCGCACCAATCGCGAAAGCTGGGTCGCCGAGGAAATCGACGCCCTCAAGAGCGAAGAGCTCTACGCCCTCGATCCGACCCAGGCGTGGAAGCGCCTCAAGCCGCGCACCGGCAACAAGCGCTTCCTCACCGCGCTGGCCGCGGTCGCCGAATGGCGTGAACGCGAAGCCCAGACCCGCGACGTGCCGCGCAACCGCGTCCTCAAGGACGAAGTGCTGCTCGAACTGGCCTCCAACCCGCCCGAAGACGGCGAGATGCTGGAACGCATCCGCTCGGTGCCGAAGGGTTTTGCCGCCTCCAAGATCGGCAGGGGCCTGCTGGAAGCGATCGCGGCGGCCAAGGACAACGACCCGCCGGCGTTCATCCCCGATCCCAACCACCGTCGCCACCGCGACCCCTCGCCCGCCGCCGTCGACCTGTTGAAGACGCTTCTGCGCCTGCGCGCCGAGGAAGCCCGCGTCGCGCCCCGTCTGATCGCCAACGCCGAGGACATCGAGCGCCTCGCCGCTGGCGAAGATGAAGGGGTCGCCGCCCTCACCGGCTGGCGCCGCGACGTGTTCGGCAAGGATGCCATCGCCCTGCGCAACGGCCAACTCGCCATTGCCCTTGAGAATAACGAGGCGGTGGTGGTGGAACTGGAAGATTAGCCGGCGCAGGCGGTTTCGGTTTCGCGCGGTTTGGAGAAGCGGCTGAGGTTGGTGTCGCCCCAGGTTTTCAGTGCACGCAAGATCGGCGTCATGGTTTCGCCCAGCGGCGTCAGGCTGTATTCGACTTTTGGCGGCACCTGCGGATAGACTTTCCGCGCCACCAGACCGTCGTCTTCCAGTTCGCGAAGCTGGTTGGTCAGCATCCGTTGGGTGACGCCGGGGATCGCGCGCTTCAGTTCGTTGAACCGCATCGTCCCGCCCATCAGGTGGAACATCACGACCGATTTCCACTTGCCGTCGATCAGCGAGATGGCCGCTTCCACGGCGCAGCCCGGACTGCAGTCGAAACGGGTATGGCGCACTTTCACCATGGCTGACAGTATCCTTTTGTGCACTATAGGCTAACTTTGTGCGTATTGGCTTTTCAGTATCGTAGACGCATCTCTTGCGGGCAGCAAACACGGAAACGACGCGGATGAAAGCCATCGGCTACAAGACCCAGGGCAGCATCGACAGCCTCGTCGACATCGACCTTCCGAAACCGGACGCCACCGGCCGCGACCTGCTGGTTTCGGTAGAAGCGATTTCGGTCAATCCGGTCGACACCAAGGTGCGCCGCAGCGCGCCGGCCCCGGAGGGCGGCTACAAGGTGCTCGGCTGGGACGTGGCTGGCCATGTCGTTGCCGTCGGTGATCAAGTCACGCTGTTCAAGCCGGGCGACGAGGTTTTCTATGCCGGCACCATCACCCGCCCCGGCTGCAACAGCGAGTTCCATCTTGTCGATGAGCGCCTCGTCGGCCGCAAGCCGCGCAAGCTATGGATGGCGGAAGCTGCCGCGCTGCCGCTGACCGCCGTGACCGCCTGGGAGATGCTGTTCGAGCGGCTCGACGTCAAGAAGCCGGTGCCGGGCGCAGCAAACGCGATCCTCATCATCGGCGGAGCCGGCGGTGTCGGTTCGATCACGATCCAGTTGTTGCGGGCCCTCACCGACCTCACGGTGATCGCCACGGCCTCTCGCCCCGAGACCCGCGAATGGGTGCAAAACCTCGGCGCCCACCATGTGATCGACCATTCTCAGCCGCTGGCGTCGCAGGTGGAAGCGCTTGGTATCGGCGCGCCCGCGTTCGTGTTCTCGACCACCGAAACGCATCGCCATCTTGCCGAGATTGCCGCGCTGATCGCGCCGCAGGGCCGCTTCGGCCTGATCGATGATCCGCAGACGCTCGATGTCATGCCGTTCAAACGCAAGGCTGTGTCGACGCACTGGGAACTGATGTTCACGCGCTCGATCTTCGAGACGCCCGATATGGGCGAACAGGGCAAGCTGCTCGGCCAAGTCGCCGACCTCGTCGATGCCGGCCGCCTCAAGACGACGCTGACCGAGGTGCTGAAACCGATCAATGCCGCCAACTTACGGAAAGCCCACGCCCTGATCGAAAGCGGCAAGGCGAAGGGCAAGATCGTGCTGGAAGGGTTTTAAAACTTATTGTCACCCCCGGCCGAACCGGCGCAGCCGCAGGCGAAGTCCTGTGAGGGGAAGGGGGACCAGGTTTCCACCCGCCGACAATGCCGAATGCAGTGCGCGGCTGTTCTCGAATCTTCGCGAGAGCTTTCTTGCCGAGTATACCTGGGCCCCCTTCCCCTCACCCTTCGCCGCGCTGATGCGCTTTGAAGCGCTCGGCCGGGGGTGACACTCTTTGCCGTCCCGCCGAGCTGACTTTCGCAAACCCGCGGGAAGCAACGCGTTCTCAGCCTAATTCACGTCACTTCTTCGCGGGCGCGACCCAGCCGTCCTGGCGAGGCTGGTCGCCGGGGACGAAGGTTCCGAGCATGCAGGGCGTGCCCCGGCGCAGGACATAAAACACCTGCATGTTGGAGCAGACTTCACCGCCCCAGATCTGCCAGGCGATGCCCTGCTCGAACTTCAGGCCCGGGCATTCGCGCGGCAGCTCGTTGCGCCATACCTTCACCGGACCATGGTTCATGCGGAACATGATGGTGCGGTTGTCCGGATAGGACATGCTGTCGATATCCGAGGTTTGGATGCAGACCTGCCGCGGCTTGGGCGCCACCGGCGGATCAGCGTAAGCAGCCGTACCGGCCAAACCAACGGCCAGAGCGATCAGGGTCAGTTCTTTCATGGCTCACTCCCAGCACAAAGCACACGGCGTGCAACCGCCGCGGATAAAGCGCTCCACTGGGAAGAATCTCACTATTCGGATGAACCGGGCATGAACGGATCGGCGCCGCCGGTCGCGAGTTCCTGCGGTTCCGGCCCTTCGTACGGGTCCTCGTCGGGGCCGAGCTGATCGGATGGCGACGGCACGTCGAGCCCATTCGGCGGCACCGCTTCGAGGAACCCGGCGGCCTTGAGCTCGTCCATGCCGGGCAGGTGCGAGATGTTTTCCAGTCCGAACTGGACCAGGAACGCCTCGGTAGTGCCGTAGGTCACCGGACGGCCCGGCGTACGCTTGCGGCCGCGGATTTTGATCCAGCCGACTTCCATCAGCGTATCGAGCGTGCCTTTCGACAGCATGACGCCACGGATGTCTTCGACCTCGGCGCGGGTCACCGGCTGGTGATAGGCGATGATGGCGAGCGTCTCGATGGCGGCGCGCGACAGCTTTTTCTGCTCGGGCTTTTCCTTGCGCAGCAAGAAGGCGAGATCGGCGGCGGTCCGGAACTGCCATTTTTCCGCGACCCGCACGAGCGTTACGCCGCGGCCTTCATACAGCCTCTGAAGCTCGGCGATGCAGGCGGCGACGTTGGCGCCTTCCGGCAGCGAAGACTTGAGCGCATCCTCCGACAGCGGTTCCGACGCCGCGAACAGCAGCGCTTCGGTCATCCGCAGATGCTCGGGATTCAGTTCCGCTTCGACAACCGGCGTCGCTTCGGGCGCTGCGTCCGTCGCCTCGGTCACGACTTCGAGGACGGTCTCTTCGGCAACGGGGCTCTCGGAACTCGGTACGCTATCGTCTGACACAGTCTGTCCTTCACTGACCGGCACCAACTCTTCGGCAAGGTCTTCTTGCACCTTCAGGACGCCGTTCATGCTGATGCCTCTTTGGCAAGGTCCTTGATGAATAGGGGATCGAACGGCGCCATCTGGCGCAGCTCGATGCGGCCGTCGCGGGCGGCTTCCAGGCACGCCATGAACATGCTGGCCATGGCCGAGCGGCGCCGCGGGCCTCCGGTCCAGCCGTCCGGCAGCATGGCATCAAGGCTGCTCCAGTCGGGAATTTTGCCGAGCAGCCGCTCCAGCCGTTCGCGCGCCTGATCGATCAGCATCACCGGCGAAGCCCGGAGCTGATAATTCTTGCCGCGCATCTTCTTGATCCGCTCGCCGGCATAGGCCGAGAGCAGGTCATACATGGTGTCCTTGTAGGTGCGCAGCTTCACGACGTTGATCGGTTCCGGCATGCCGCGGGCGAAAACTTCGCGCCCGAGACGGTCACCGGCCATCAGACGGGCGGCGGCTTCGCGCATCTGGTCGAGGCGCTGCAAGCGCCAGCGCAGGCGGGTCGCCAGTTCGTCCGGCGACGGCTCGCCTTCCTTGTGCTCGGGCTGCGGCAGGATCAGGCGCGATTTCAGATAGGCAAGCCACGCCGCCATCACCAGATAATCGGCCGCCAATTCGAGATTCATCCGCTTGGCCTGCTCGATGAACTCGAGATACTGGTCGGCCAGCTTGAGGATGGAAATCTTGGCGATGTCTACTTTCTGGGTCCGCGCCAGACTGAGCAGGACATCGAGCGGGCCTTCGAACCCATCGAGGGTGACGACCAGCTTCTCGTCCTCCGTTGCCGGCGGCAGATCGATCGCCTCGAAATTGTCGTCCAACTCTTCGCTCATGCCAGCAACTCTTTGAGCCGCTCCTCAGCGGCAACCCGGTCGAATTCAACAGCTTGCGGCAGATGGCCCAGGGCCGTTTCCGCGCGCTTCAGCCACTCGCCTTCCAGCGGCTTGGCCTCCAGGGCCACGTCCTTCATCTCGTCCATGCCGCCGTTACAGTGAAGCACGACATCGCAGCCTGCGAACAGAGCCGCCTTGGCCCGGGCGGAGAGCGGCCCGGAAAGCGCCTGCATGCTGAGATCGTCGCTCATCAGCAGCCCCTGGTAACCAATTTCGCCGCGAATCACTTCGCGAATCACTCGGGGACTTAAGGTGGCCGGACGGTTTGGATCAATTGCCTCATAGACCACATGCGCGGTCATGGCCATGGGACAATGCGCGAGGCTGCGGAATGTCACGAAATCGGTTGCGGATAACTGGGCGCGGCTGGCGCTGACCCGCGGCAGTTCGAGGTGGGTGTCGCAGCCGGCCCGGCCATGCCCCGGAGCATGCTTCATCACCGGCAGGACGCCACCGTCGATCAGCCCGTCGATGACCGCGCGGCCGAGTTCGATGACGATGCTCGGATCGGTAGAAAAAGCCCTGTCGCCAATGACATCGTGGGCACCGGGCACCGGTACATCGAGCACCGGCAGGCAATCGACATTGACGCCGATCTCGACCAGATCAACGGCGATCAGGCGGGCATTGAGATAGGCCGCCTCGCCCGCCCGCTCGGGATTTTCCGCGTGCAGCGTCCCGAACACGCCTTGCGGTGGCCGCTGGTGCCATTCGGGCGGCCGCAGGCGGGCAACCCGGCCACCTTCCTGGTCGATCAGCACCGGGGCTTGAGCGTCGCCGAGCGTTTCCCGCAAAGAGTCCGTCAAAGCGCGCACTTGCTCGCGGGTCTTCACGTTCCGTCCGAACAGGATGAAGCCCCACGGCTGCAGCTCGCGGAAAAAGTCACGTTCCACACGCTCGAGCACCGGTCCCGAGCAGCCGAAGATCACACGCCGACGCATTGCTTTCGCCTTATTTCGCCAGGAAGCAGGCGCCGCCCTGAGCCTTCAGCCGCTCGCATAGCGCCGCCGCGGTATCCTTGTTGGAGAACGAGGCAATGCGCAGCCGATACCAGACGCTGCCGTCGGGATGGGTCGTCTGCTGCACGTCGGGGCTGAAGCCGTTGAGCAGCGTGGCGTGCTTGGACAGGTAGGTTTTCCAGGCGCCGCGCGCTTCCTCATCCGACTTATAGGCGCCGATCTGGAGCATGAAGGCGCCAGGCGCTTCCGGCTTGAGAGTGGCCGGCTTGAGCGGTGCGGGCGTCACCGTCGCCGTCTTGGGCGGTGTCGTGGCAGGCGCCGGAGCGGCGGGATGGACGCCGCCGAGCTGAGCCGGCGGCCGGGTCGCCACCTGCGGTTGGGACGGGGTGTCCTCAAAGGCCGGACGGGCCGGCAACGGCTTGGGCGGGACGACCTGCTGAGCCTTGGGCGGCGGCGCCACCACCGGAGGCGGTGCAGCCTGAGCGACCACCTTCGGGGTCGGCTGGACCGGCGCAGGCTGGACCGGGGCCGGCGTATCGGGGACGGCCTGCGGGGCCGGCGCCGCGGCTGGGGGGGCGGCGGACTTGGCGGCCTTGCTGTCGTCGCCCTCGTCCGGCCCGGCAGACTGCTGATAGACCTTGATGCCGCTGTCGTCGGCCTTGCTGCCCTGGGCGGCGGCGACGCGCACCGGCACGTCATTGCGGCCACGGGCAACGCCCTGGTTATAGGCCAGCCACACCACACCGCCGAACGCCGCCAGGACCAGAATGGCGATGATGATCACGACGGGCAGGTGCGAGCCCTCGTTTTCCTCGTCGTCGTGCCCTCCGTCGTAGTCGCGGTCCTCGCGGTCGTGATTGGCGCGGTCGAAATTGGCCATGGCCTGCTCCGAATCTGACAGTCTGGAAATTAGCACCCCCGACGCACCGAATCACGGCGCCCCGGCCCGGCGGAGCCGCTAAAGCTGCACGTCCTTGTGGAAAATGCGGCCATATTCCTGAATAGCATAGCCGTCGGTCATGCCGGCAATGTAGTCGCGCACAACACCTTTGGTCGCCGCCGACCCCGGAACGTCGCACGAAGCGGCCCAATCGGCGGGCAAAAGCGCCGGATTCTCCGCCAGGGCGGCGAAAAGTTCCGCCAGCAGCGCCTTGGCCTTGAGCCGGACCGCGGTGACCCGCTCGTGACGGTACATGTGGGTGAAAAGGAAGGCTTTCAGCGCCTCGGCTTCTGCCGCCATCGCCGGGGAGAAGGCAGCCAGCGGATGGCCGGCAGCGCGCACCGCTTCCACCGAGCCCGGCCGCGCTTCGGCCAGCCGCCGCTTGGTCTCGTCGATCATGTCGTAGACCAGAACACCGATCAGTACACTGACGAGTTCGCCGATGAAGCGGCTGGTTTCGAGAGGGCCGTAACGATCGACGATCGCCCTCGCCCGCTCCCCCGCCAGCGGTGCCGTGAACAATTCCTCGAGCGTGAACAGGTGGGCGCGAAACCCGTCATCGATGTCGTGGGTGAGATAGGCGACGTCGTCAGCGAGCGCCGCGATCTGCGCCTCCAGCCCCGGCCACGAGCTGAGGTCCAGCGGCCAGCGGGCATTGAAGCGGGCGATCGGCTCGGGAATTTGGCCGGTCACCGGGCCGTTGTGTTTGACCAGTCCCTCCAGCGTTTCCCACGTCAGGTTGAGGCCGTCGAAGGCGGCGTAGCGGTGCTCCAGCTTGGCCACCAGGCGCAGCGCGTGGGCGTTGTGATCGAACCCGCCGATACTTTCCGCGGCGGCAGACAAGGCGTCTTCGCCGGCATGGCCGAACGGGGTATGGCCGAGGTCGTGGGCCAGCGCGACGGTTTCGGCGAGGTCCTCGTCGAGGGCGAAAAACCGCGCCACCGAGCGGGCGATCTGCGCCACTTCCAGCGAGTGGGTCATGCGGGTGCGGTAGTAATCGCCCTCGTGCTCCACGAACACTTGCGTCTTGTGCTTGAGGCGGCGGAAGGCGGTGGAATGCAGGATGCGATCGCGGTCGCGTTGATAGCAGGTGCGGGTCGGGCTCTCGTTTTCGGGGATCAGCCGGCCGCGGCTCAGCTGCGGAAACGTGGCGAACAGCGCCCGCTCCGTTGGCGGCCGAAACACGGTGCCCAACAGCCGCCCGGCCGGCTCGCTTGAATTGGCCATTCCAAACCCACAGTAAGACTCGCTATGATTATCGCATGTCCGATATGACCACCGATACCGCCCCCCTCACCGTCACCCCCCGCGCCGCGCGCCAGATCGCCAAGATCATCGCCGCCGAGGCCGCTCCCAAGATGCTGCGCCTGTCGGTCAGCGGCGGCGGCTGCTCCGGCTTCCAGTACCATTTCGACCTCGACGACAAACGCGCCGACGACGACCTCGTCATCGCGCAGGACGGCGTCAGCGTGCTGGTGGATTCGATGTCGCTCGGGTTTCTCAACGGGGCCGAACTCGACTATGTTGATGAACTGATCGGCGCCGCCTTCAGGGTCAACAACCCCAACGCCAAAAGCTCCTGCGGCTGCGGTACCAGCTTTTCGATTTAGCCCCTTTTCTGCCCCCGCGGACGAAAAGGTCTCGCCCCTCGCACGAAGGCCGTGGGGGAAGCGTCCGCGCCGCGGGCAACGGGGGCTCGCGCGTGATGAGCCCCCTTCCCGGCTTCGCCGGACTTCCCCCACGGTCTAAGTGCGCACGGAAAATCCTCGTCGCCCGCGGGGGCATAAAACCGATGGCCTATTTGTCATGAACCCGGCTTAAGTGCCCGCCGTTTCCGCTACGTGGTACGTCCTTTCGGCACCCACCCGGAAACGGCATGGCGTCAGCGGTTCGCGTCAGGATTCCCGCGCTCCTCATGGTGGCGCTGCTGCATGCTGCGGCGGTGTTCGTGTTTCTCCATGCGCTGATCATCGAGCGTGAACCGGCCAAACGGTCGGCCGACGAGCACGAAACCCTGATCACGCTGGCCCGCGAGCCGCCGCTCGCGCCGCGCAAACCCCGATTGTCGACTCGCGGCAGCGGTTCCGGGGCGATCACGCCACCGTACTTCAATCCGTATGCGTTCCAGACACCATCGGTGCTGTCGCAACAAGTTGAAGGTATCGCGATGGCGCTGGCCACCTGCGATCCGGGACGCTACGATAAAGCCTCGCGGGAAGTGCGCAACCTCTGCGATCGCATTGGCCTTGCGCTCAAGAACGATCCCGGCCATTTCGGCATCGTATCGGATGTGTCCGATCCCCAACATTGGCAGCGTGAACTCGCCCGGCGCGAGGCACCGTACCTCGCGCCCTGCATGTCGCCGAACGGCGTCGATGTTCTTTATACCCTGTCGTGCCTCTACGAAAACGTCTTCATCGGCTACAAACCCGAACACCGCAGAGGC
>NZ_JBWZET010000212.1:0-5860 GCF_056722145.1 Rhizomicrobium sp.
AGATGCTCCGCACGCCGAACTTCGGCCGCAAGTCGCTCAACGAGATCAAGGAAGTGCTCTCGTCGATGGGCCTGCGCCTCGGCATGGACATCCCCGGCTGGCCGCCCGAGAACATCGAAGAGATGGCCAAGAAACTGGAGCAGGAGCTTCTGGGCTAAAGCCCGGAAGCGTCCGCCCGAGAATAAGCGACGTTTTGCGAAGCGAAACGGTAGCTTAAATCCGGATCAGCGGCTTGTCCGGCCGGCGGGCCGCAGGCCCGTTCGACGTCATGGGATTACTCCCTTGACGGCAAGGCCGCCCACAACGGCGGCAACATAGGGAAACAGGCTGGCCCTTCATCCAGCCAGGACCGGGGTACCTAGAACGGCCCCCTTACGAACGAAGGAACGAAAAATGCGTCATAAACTCGGCCAGCGCAAACTGCAGCGCACCTCGTCGCACCGCGCGGCGCTGCTGCGCAACCTCTCGGCCTCGCTGATCAAGCACGAGCAGATCACCACCACCCTCGCCAAGGCGCGCGAACTGCGCCCTTATGCCGAGAAGCTGATCACCCTCGCCAAGCGTGGCGGCCTGTCGAACCGTCGTCTGGCCCATGCCCGCCTGCTCGACGACGCCCAGCTCGTGAAGCTGTTCGACGTGCTGGCTGCGCGCTATGCCGGCCGTAGCGGTGGCTACACCCGCATCGTCAAGGCCGGCATCCGCGCCTCGGACGCCGCGCCGATCGCGATCATCGAACTGGTCGATCGTGATACGGCCGCCAAGGGCCAGGATTCGGGTCCGGTTGCTTCGGACGAAACCGAGGACTGATCGCTTTCATCCTGCGCAATGCAGGTCCGAAAGGGCGGAAGCGGCGACGCTTCCGCCCTTTTCGTATTCAGACGACGCTTTCGGGCGCCAGCGCGCAATCGGCCATCGCCTGTTCCACCTGCACGGTGGCATGGCCGATGCCGAAATCATGCGCCAATTCGTGTGCCAGCTGTTGCAGGAAACCGTCGCCGGGGTGGCCGCCGGGCATGACCAGATGCGCGGTCAACGCGGTTTCGGTGGTGCTCATCGGCCAGATGTGGAGGTCGTGCACCGCGCTCACTCCTGGCAGAGCGGCCAGGAACGCACGCACATTGCCATGCTCGACATTGTCGGGCACGCCCAGCAGCCCAAGTTTCACCGCATCGCGCAGCAAGCCCCAGCTTCCCGCCGCAATGACCAGCGTGATGACCAGGCTGGTCACCGGGTCAACCCAGTTCCAGCCGGTGCGCAGCACGATGGCGCCGGCGATCACCACCCCGGCCGACACCGCGGCATCGCCCAGCATATGCACGAACGCGGCGCGCAAGTTCAGGTCGTGCTTGTGTCCGCCAGCAAACAACAGGGCCGAAACGCCATTGATGACGATGCCGGCACCCGCCACCGCCATCATCATGCCGCCGGCCACCGGCGCCGGCTCCGCCAGGCGCCGCAGCGTCTCGATCAGGATTGCCCCCAGCGCCACGAAGAGCAGCGCCGCGTTGGCGAGTGCCGCCAGAATCGACGAACTCTTGAACCCATACGTGAACCGCTCGGAGGGTGGCCGCGATGCCAGCGCACTGGCGCCCCAGGCGAGCAATAGAGACAGGACGTCGGACAGGTTGTGCCCGGCATCGGCCAGCAAGGCCAGCGATCCGTACCACAAGCCCGCCCCGACTTCGACCACCACGAACGCCGCATTGAGCGCCACGGCAATGGCGAACGCGGCGCCATAAGAAGAGCCGGGGCCCGAATGGCCATGGTGATGATGGCCATGGACATGGCCGTGGCCATGCCCGTGGTGATGCCCTTGGGCGTGACTGTGGCCATGGCCGGATTCGCGTAAATCGCTCACTTGTCCGATTGCCTCGTCGATCGCTTCCCGCCCGCGGCTTCTGGCAGTGCTTTTCCGGCACAGCAAGGGCAATCGGCAGGCGACAAAGGGCATTCGCTGCGTTGCACAATTGCCGCACCTCCGCCGAAAAATGCGTCGGGAATTTCGATGGGATAGACTGTAATTTCACTGAAAAGACGCGAAAATCCCGCACTAAATACAACATTGTCAATAACGTAACCCGCATCGCACTTGCGAGCGGATCGCACCAGGCGTCGCGAAACTGTCACTCGCGGCTGTTCAGAAACCGGAGCGTCCTAGTTAAGCAAATGTATCGGGGTGGCAGACGGTGATTCGCCGACGGCCATCCCGCGGCGTTGCGGGGGCGCTCCAGGGCTACGCAATTGCCTTTCGACCGGGCCAACAGGGGGACTTTTCAGTCATGCAGCTTCGATATTTCCTTGCCGCAAGCGTCGCTTCGCTTTCGCTGGCCAGCGCGATCGCCACGCCGGCCTTCGCCCAGGAGACCACGTCGGCCATCACCGGCCAGGTCACCGATGAATCGGGTGCACCGGTCGCGGGGGCCAAGGTCACCGTCGTCCACGTGCCCTCAGGCACGCGCAGCACCGCCAGCACCGACAGCACCGGCAGCTACGCGCTGCGCGGGCTGCGTGTCGGCGGCCCCTACACGGTCACCGTCGTCTCGTCCGGTTTCGCACCCGAAACGGTCGAGAGCATCAACCTCGCGGTCGGCGAGCCGTTCGGCCTTCCGGTCAAGCTCGCCCAGCGCGAGATCGTCGTCTCGGCCGATCGCGTCGGCGCGCGCGGCCTCGTGACCTCGTCGCAAAGCACCTTCCGTGCCTCGCAGATCCAGGACATCGTCTCGGCCCGCCGCGACGTGCGCGACATCATCCGCCGCGACCCGCTCGCCAGCTACAACGCCAATGTCGGCGGCATCTCGATCGCCGGCGGCAACATCCGCACCCAGCGCTTCTCGGTCGACGGCGTGCAGATGCAGGACAGTTTCGGCCTCAACTATGGCGGCCTGCCCTCCACCCGCGGCATCGTTTCGATCGAGGCGATCGACCAGCTTACCGTCAAGGCGGCGCCATTCGACATCTCGGAAGGCAACTTCCAGGGCGGCGCGGTCAACGTCGTGCTCAAGTCCGGCACCAACGCCTTCCACGTCACCGCCTTCGGTGACTGGAGCGGCCCGAGCCTGACCGGCAACAAGACCCGCGACAACCGCGGTGTGGTGGGCGACGTCTATCCGGTCGGCCAGACCACGATTCTCAACTTCAAGAACTATGGCGGCAGCCTCTCGGGCCCGCTGATCAAGGACAAGCTGTTCTTCGCGCTTGCCTACGAGAAGCTCTCGGAAGGCGCCAGCAACACCTACGGCGTCACCGGCTCTTCGGCCCCCAACACGGTGCCCAACCTGACCCAGGCCCAGGTCGACAACGTGGTCTCGGTGTTCAACAACTCGGGCTACGACAAGTACAATGTCGGCAACGTCCCCACGGCGCTGACCGAACTCGACGAGAAGTACTCGGCCAAACTCGACTGGAACATCACCGAAGGCCAGCGTTTCTCGGTCTCGTTCCTGCACCACAAGAACGTGCTGCCGAACTACGCCAGCGGCTCGGGCGTTGCCACCGGCAGCAGCAGCACATCGACGCCGTACATCCAGCTCCAGTCGAATCTCTACCAGCTTACAGAGATGAACAATGCGCTGTCGGCGCAGTTGAACTCGCAGTGGTCGTCTAACCTGTCCAGCGAAGTCCGCGTCGCCTATCGCTATTACCGCCGCGGCCAGGATGCCTTCTTCGGACCCGATTACGCGCAGTTCAACGTCTGCCTCGATCCGACCAGCGTCGGCGGCCTCTACAACAGTGCCGGGTCCACGTTGTGCTCCACCGGGATGCCGATCGTCCGCATGGGTCCGGACACGCCGCGCCAGGCCAACCAGTTCCACAACCACCAGTTGACCATCGACACCAACATCCAGCTCAAGGCCGGCGACCACAACTTCAAGCTCGAACTGGATCACTTCCATTCGAGCCTTTACAACCTGTTCGTCTACGGCGGCAGCGCGGTATCGGCCGGGTCGACCGGTGGCGGCAGCGGCGCCTATTACTTCGACTCGCTGTCGGACTTCAGCAATCGCATCGCCAACGAATTCGTGCTGACCACCACCACGACAGGCAGCAAGAACGACGGATATGTCGATTGGGCCTACGACATGAACACCGTCGGCCTGCAGGATACGTGGAAGCCGAGCAGCAAGCTTACCATCAACGGCGGGGTTCGCTTCGACTTCTATGATGCCGACAAGTCCATCGCGCTGAACCGGAATTTCCTGAACCGCTACAGCGCGCTCTACCCGGGACTGGACAACAACGCCACGATCAACGGCCGCGGCAAGTTGCAGCCGCGCATCGGCTTCAACTGGGCCGCGACACCGACACTGCGCATTTCGGGCGGCGCCGGCCTGTTCGCGGGCGGCCTGTCGGACGTGTTCCTGTCGAACAACTATTCGAACAGCGGCGCAGCGATCAATGCCACCGGCGCGACAATCACCTCGATCGACATTCTTCGCACCGGCGGCACCGCTGCCGCGCCGACCTGCGTCGACAACGCCAACAAGTCGGTCGCGGTCCCTGCTGCGGTTTGTGCGGCGGCACTGTCCATGGTCGCGGGCGGTTCCGTGCCGGCGTCGGTGATCAACTACGTGAAGTCGAACGCCAGTGTTTCGGCCAACGCGCTGACCAACCTGCTCGATCCCAACTTCAAGCTTCCGGCGCAGTGGAAGTACAACCTTTCGGCCCAGTGGCATCCCGAATTCGGCGATTCTGCCTTTGCCTCGGGCTGGGCCTTCCGCGCCGACCTGCTCTATTCGCGGGCGCAGGAAGCGATCCGCTGGACCGACCTGCGCGCGCAGCCGCTGGTCGTGGGCGGGGTGTTGCAGCTCGCGCCCGATGGTCGCCCGCGCTACGGCGGCACAGTCAACGGCGCGCAGCCGGGCAGCAACTACGACATGATGCTCACCAACTCGAACAAGGGTCGCGGCATCGTCTGGTCGCTGAGCATGGACAAGGACTTCGGGTTCGTCGACCTGACCGCGGCTTATACCCATCAGGACGTCAAGGACATTTCGGGCATCCTGACCAGTTCCACGGTCAGCAGCTCGTACTCGATCCCGACTTCCGATCCGAATTCGGGCGGCGACTATGGCCGCTCGACCTTCGAGGTCACGCATACCATCCGCGCCACCTTGAACTTCCACCACAAGTTCTTCGGGGACAACGAGACGCGCTTCGGCGTGAACTGGGAATTGCGGTCGGGCCAGCCGTGGTCGGCGACGATGTTCGACAACACCGTCAACGGCGCCAGCGGCCGTTCGGCGGTGTTCGGCACCGTGCTCAACACCAGCTCGCACTTGTTCTACGTACCCAACTTCAGCCTGACACCGACCAACGGCGGACTGACCTATGGTATCGTCACCTTCGCCGACACGGCCACGCGCGACGCGGTGATGGCACTGGTCAACAATACCAAGCTCAAGGATTACCAGGGCCAGATCTCGCCCAAGAACATCCTCACCGGGCCGTGGTACAACAAGGTCGACCTGAACCTGGCACAGCAGGTGCCGTTCTTCTTCCACAGCAAGTTCACCGCAATGCTGGGGATCGAGAACTTCCTCAACCTGCTCAATCGCAACTGGGGCACCTACCAGGACTTCGGCGGCAGCCAGACGGTCGTTCGCGTCGCCTGCACCGCCGGCACGGTCAGCGGCCAGACCTGCCCGGGCTACACCTATTCGGTCTATTCGGCGCCGAAGACGACTTCGTATTCGAAGCCTTCGCTCTACGCGATCCGCGCCGGCGTCCGCTTCGACTTCTGATCGAACGGCACCTGCCGAAATCTAGAGCATGATGACGTTTCGTTGAAACGACATCTTGCTCTCAATATTTGTGCTCGTGCGATTTATAGACAAAAACCGGTTCCCACTTTTTGTCATCG
>NZ_JBWZET010000213.1:0-16045 GCF_056722145.1 Rhizomicrobium sp.
GAACAAGCAGGTGCGGGTTGGACGGCCGCGGCCGCAGGCGGGAATGCCTGCGTCGTCGGCAGGACCTGATTACGCGACGGCCATCGGTCTGCTGATGGCGGGTGCAACGATGCCTCCGGAAGTGCTCAATCCGGAACTCGCGCTGCGGCGCGAAGAAAATGGAACGAAAGGATGGCTCTCACGGTTGACCAGAGGGCTCATCGGATGATTCAACGATAAGAATATGATTCGCTTTGGGCTAATGGCGAAGAAAAGCGCGACAAGCCAAGGAGAGTAGAGATGCCGATCAGTTTCAAAGCGCCCGAACCGCAAGAGCTGCGTCCCCGCATCACCGTCCTGGGAGTTGGCGGTGCCGGCGGCAACGCGGTGAACAACATGATCGCCTCCAAGCTGGAAGGCGTCGAGTTCGTGGTTGCTAACACCGATGCCCAAGCGCTTGCCGGGTCCAAAGCCGAACGGCGGGTCCAACTCGGCGCCCACGTCACCGAGGGGCAGGGCGCCGGCGCCCAGCCTGATATCGGCAAGGCAGCCGCCGAAGAGACGCTCGAAGAGATCATGGAGCACATGCGCGACTCGCACATGGTGTTCATCACCGCTGGCATGGGCGGCGGCACCGGTACCGGTGCGGCCCCGGTGATCGCCCGCGCCGTGCGCGAGGCCGGCATCCTGACCGTCGGCGTCGTCACCAAGCCGTTCGCCTTCGAGGGCGAGCGCCGCATGCGGATCGCCGAAAAGGGCATTGCCGAACTGCAGCAGTTCGTCCACACCCTGATCGTCATTCCCAACCAGAACCTGTTCCGCGTCGCCAATGACCGCACCACCTTCGCCCAGGCCTTTGCCATGGCCGACGATGTGCTGCATGCCGGCGTGCGCGGTGTCACCGACCTGATCGTCAGCCCCGGCCTGATCAACCTCGACTTCGCCGACATCAAGTCGGTGATCACCGAGATGGGCAAGGCGATGATGGGCACCGGCGAGGCCGAGGGCGAAGATCGCGCCCAGAAGGCCGCCGACATGGCGATTTCCAACCCGCTGCTCGACGATGTGTCGATGAAGGGCGCCCGCGGCGTGCTCATCAACATCACCGGCGGCCCCGATTTGGGCTTGTTCGAAGTCGAAGCCGCCGCCAACCGCATCCGCGCCGAGGTCGATCCCGACGCCAACATCATTTTCGGCAACACCATCCTCGACAACATGGAAGGTCGCATCCGCGTGTCGGTGGTCGCCACCGGCATTGAGGCGGCCGAAATGCGGGTTGGCAAGAACATCGAGCAGTTTCCGCGCAACAAGCAGCGTCCCATCGACATGCTGAAGGCCGCCGCCGCCACGGTGCAGAAGCCGATCGCGCCGCCGCCGCCGCCCCCGCCGCAGCCGATTGCCCAGACGCCAAGCCCGGTGCATCGCCGCATCGAAGACCTCGAAGCCAGCTTCAACGCGCAGCAAAGCAGCGCCGAGGCCATGATCCTTGGCACCAGCGAGCTGCCGCCGGCCGAATTGCCGCCCGAACCGCCGCGCCATGTCACCGAGGAGATCATCCCGGTGCGGCAGGCCGAGCCGGAAAAGAAGCGCCGCGGCCTGTTCGGCTGGGGCCGCAAGGAAGAGCCCCGGGTCGAACCGGCGCGCGTCCAGCAGCCGGTCCGCGCTCCGGCGCCGCAGCCGCGGGCGATGGCCCAGGCAGAACCGGTCCGCTCCGCGCCGCAGCAGCCGGCGGCGGCGCAAGGCTCCGACCTGTTCGGCGACGCCAAGAGCGGCGATCAGTTCGAAATCCCGGCCTTCCTGCGCCGCCAGACCAACTGATCGTGCGTTAACGTGATAGAAAAAGGGGTGCGTTCTTCGGGGCGCGCCCTTTTTTTATGAAAGGCCGCCGATGCCCACTGTTCTGACGCCGGGACCGGTTCCGCAATCCGTCGTGCTCGAAGGCACGCACGTCCGCATCCGGCCGCTGGACGCTGTTCGCGATGCCGGCGCGCTGTTCGCGGCAATGAGTGCGGATATCGAGCGCCTTTATCGCTTCCTGCCGGCGCCGCCGCCGCCGGACGTGGCGATTCTCGCTGCCCAGCTTGCTGACTGGCAATCGCGCCCCGACACGCTGCAATTCCTGTTCGAGGACAGCAGCGGCCGCCCCGCCGGCACCTCCAGTTATATGCGCATCGCGCCCGAGCACCGGGTGCTGGAAGTCGGTTTCGTGGTGATGGCGCCGTGGGCGCAGCGCTCCACCCTCGCCACCGAAGCGCAGTATCTGCTCGCCCGCCACCTCTTCGAGACCCTCGGCTATCGCCGTTACGAATGGAAATGCGACAGCCGCAACAAAGCGTCGAGCGCCGCGGCCGAACGCTACGGCTTCCGCTACGAAGGCACTTTCCGCGCCCACATGATCGTCAAAGGCGAAAGCCGCGACACCGCCTGGTTCGCCATGACCGATGCCGATTGGCCGGCGGTGAAAGCCGGCTTCGAACGCTGGCTCGATCCGTCCAATTTCGACCCCGCCGGCCGCCAGCGGTTGAGTCTCGCGGTATTGCGCGTTCCGGCCTGACTCGTAGCCGCCCAGAATACGTATTCAGGCGCTCGCGCGGGACCGGCTCCGGGCGTAACAATCCGCCGCAAAACCGGCACCGCGCGTCGATGCGGGCCACTTTCGGGAGGATTGGATGAAGCGCGCCCTGTTTGCCCTGGTGTTGGCGGCCCTGTTGTCGCCAGCTAAAGCCGATCCGGTGGCGGAAATCGCCTCGCCCGGCAAGGTGCTTGCCGTGACGGTGGAGATCGATGGCGACGGCCGTCCGTCCTACAGCGTGACGCGGGGCGGCAAGGTGGTGATCGCCCCGTCGCGGCTCGGGTTCCTGCTCACCGACCAGCCCAAGCTGGAGCGCAATTTCAAGCTCGGCTCGGTCGAAACCGCCCATCATGACGACACCTGGGAACAGCCGTGGGGCGAATGGCGCTTCATTCGCAACACTTACAATGAGCTGCGTGTCCAACTGGTCGAGAAGATCGCCCCCTCGCGCAAGCTTGACGTGGTGTTCCGCGTCTACGACGACGGTGTCGGCTTCCGCTACGAATTTCCCGATCAGCCTCAGCTCAAGACCGTCAACATCGGCGAGGAAGAAACCGAATTCGCCGTCGCCGATCCGGCCGAAGCGTGGTGGGAAGTCGGCGGCGAATGGAACCGCTACGAACAGCTTTACCAGCACACGCCGCTGAACCAGGTTTCCCAGGCGCACACGCCGTTGACGATCAAGACCGCGAGCGGGCTTTACATCGCCGTGCACGAGGCCGCGCTGGTCGATTATTCCGCCATGTGGCTGCGTCGTGTCGACGGCCAGCGGCTGAAGACGGTGCTGTCGCCGTCGGCCCAGCACGCCGCCAAGGTGTTGCGCACCGCACCGTTCCCGACGCCGTGGCGCACCCTGATCATCACCGACTCGGCGCCGGCGCTCTACATGTCGCACATCGAATTGAACCTCAACGAGCCCAACAAGATCGGCGACGTGTCGTGGTTCAAGCCCTACAAATATGTCGGCATCTGGTGGGGCATGCATCTCGGGCTCGAGACCTGGGGCTCGGGGCCGACCCATGGCGCCACCACCGCGAACACCAAGCGCTACATCGATTTCGCGCACCGGAACGGCTTCAAGGAAGTGCTGGTGGAGGGGTGGAACTATTCCTGGGACAATGATTGGTTCGCCAACGGCCAGGAACTCTCGTACACGCGTCCCTATCCCGATTTCGACATCAAGGCGCTGGCGGCGTACGCCAAGTCGAAGGGCGTCAAGATCATCGGCCATCACGAAACCTTTGGCCATGTCGACAATTACGAAGCCCAGCTCACCGCGGCGCTCGATCTCTTGCAAAGCCTCGGCTACGACTCGATCAAGACCGGCTATGTCGCCGATGCCGGCGGCTTCCGCGTCAAGGGTGAAGACGGCAAGATCTATTACGAATATCACGACAGCCAAGCCTCGGCGATGCATCACATGCGGGTCGTGACCGAAGCG
This sequence comes from Rhizomicrobium sp., assembly GCF_056722145.1. Classification (NCBI taxonomy): domain Bacteria; kingdom Pseudomonadati; phylum Pseudomonadota; class Alphaproteobacteria; order Micropepsales; family Micropepsaceae; genus Rhizomicrobium; species Rhizomicrobium sp. The sequence goes on from NZ_JBWZET010000213.1 coordinate 3,993, forward strand.
GCCGCACGCCACATCGGGGTCGTCGATCACGAACCGATCAAGGATACCGGGCTCCGACGCACCTATCCCAACTGGGTGTCGCGCGAAGGCGCCCGCGGCCAGGAATACAATGCGTGGGGCAATCCGCCCAATCCGCCGAACCATGAATCGCTCTTGGTCTTCACCCGCATGCTGGCAGGGCCGTTCGATTTCACGCCCGGCGTCTTGAGCCTCACCGGCCAGAAGGGTCAGAAGATCCAGAACACGGTGGCGCATCAGCTCGCCGATTACGTCGTGATCTACAGCCCGGTCGCGATGGCCGCCGACCTGCCGGAAAACTACGCCAAATACGCGGCGCCGTTCCAGTTCATCAAGGACGTGCCGACCGATTGGCAGGAGACGCGCGTGCTCGCCGGCGAGCCGGGGCAGCTCGCGGTGATCGTCCGCAAGGATCGCAACTCAAGCAACTGGTATCTCGGCGCGGTCGGCGACGATAGCAAGCGCACCCTCACGGTGAAACTCGATTTCCTCGACAAGAAGCACCACTGGGTGGCCGAGACCTATCTCGACGCCGCCGATGCCGATTGGGACACCAACCCGCACGCCATCGATATTGCCAAGCGCCCCGTGAAGCCCGGCGATACGCTGACGCTGAATCTGGCGCGCGGCGGCGGCGCCGCAATCCGGTTTGTCGCGAAATAGCACCGTGTTTGGGAGAACGCCGATGTTGAACCGCAGCCTTCTTCTCGCCTCCGCCTTTGTCCTCGCGCTCGTCCCGTTCGCGTCGGCCGAGGTCGCCCATCCCGACTGGTCGAAATCGGCCACCATCTACGAAGTAAACGTCCGCCAGTATTCGGCCGACAGCTCGTTCGCGGCGGTGACGCGCGACCTGCCGCGACTGAAGACGCTGGGTGTCGACATATTGTGGCTGATGCCGATCAATCCGATTGGCCAGTCGCACCGCAAGGGCCCGCTCGGCAGCTATTACGCGGTGTCGGATTACAAGGCGGTCAATCCCGAATTCGGCAGCGTCGATGATTTCAAGGCGCTGGTGGCGCGCGCCCATGGTCTCGGCATGAAGGTGATCCTCGATTGGGTGCCCAATCACACTGCCTGGGACAATGCCTGGGTCAAGGATCATCCCGAGTGGTATCTGAAGGATGCGCACGGCGAGATCGGTCCGGTAACGTTCGGTTCCGGCACCGACGCGCAGGTGTGGGAGGATGTGGTCGGGCTCGATTACAAGAATCCCGCGCTTCGCGCCGCGATGATCGATGCGATGGCGTTCTGGATCAAAACCGCCGACGTCGACGGCTTCCGCGAGGACGTCGCCAGCAATGTGCCGACCGATTTCTGGAACGAGGCGCGCACAGCGCTCGATAAGGTCAAGCCGGTGTTCCTGCTCGCCGAAGCCGACAAGCCCGAACTGCAGCAAGACGCCTTCGACATGACCTATGACTGGGATTTCTATCATCTGATGGTCAAGGCCGCGAAAACCGCCGATGCCGACGCCTTGCGGGCCTTCTTCGCCCATCCGCCGAAAACCTTCCCCGCTGGTTCCTACCGCATGGAATTCACCTCCGATCATGACGAGAATTCGTGGAGCGGTTCCGATCCCGAGCTGTACGGCAAGGCGTTCCAGCCGTTCGCGGTGATCGCGGCCACCGTTCCGGGCATGCCGCTCATCTATTCGGGGCAGGAATCCGGCCTCGACAAGCGGCTGAAGTTCTTCGAGAAGGATCCGATCGCCTGGAAGACTTACGCGCTGGCCGAGTTCTATCGCCGGCTGCTGACGCTGAAGCACGACAATCCGGCGCTATGGAACGGCACCGCGGGTGGCAGCATGGAGGTGCTCGATCCGCACAATCCGCACGTCTTCGCGTTCCGGCGCGTGAAGGGCACGAACAGCGTGACGGTGATGGTCAACCTGTCGGGCAAGGTGGAAAAGGTGAAGGGCCCCGGCCTCAAGCCGGTGACGCTGAAAGCTTACCGCTGGACGATCGAAGCAAAATAGTCAGGAACTCGTCATCCTGAGACGCTCCGCGTGCACGATCCTGAGCAGATGCACTCTGCTCGGGGCGCGCAGCCGCGAAGGATCAGCCGAAGAAGAGGGCGCCGAGCACCAGGGTCAGCACCGCAAGGGTGGCAAGCGACAGGATCTGGCGGGCATGGGCGACGCTGTAGGCGACCGCCGCACCGCGGCAGCCATTCTCTTCCTCAAGCTCCATCGCCAGCCAGTCTTCGACTTCGGCGGAACTGCAAACAGTGCTGCTGGTCTGGTCCTGGGACATGCTTGGGGCCTCCACGCCGGCAGCGTGGGGGCGGTCTCGTTAGCGCCCGGTTAGCAATTGCCAAGAAATCGTACGTGCCCCAGCGAATTCTGGCGGCCGTTGCCGCAAGACCGCGGCTCAGCGGTTTTCGACCTGGATGGTGTAGCGGGTCTTGTCCTTGTCGAGGGCCTTCAACTTTCTGTCCAGAGTCTGGCCTTCTTCGGCCAGGGTCTTCAGCGTGTTGGCGCGGACAAGGAAGGCTTCGAGGTCGTCGCGGTCGTAGAACATCACCTTATCGCCGTCGGTGGTCCAGCGGCCGCGGCGGTCCGCCAGCCATGACAGCGTTCCCTCAGCTTCGTCGATGATGGTGCGGACAACCAGGTAGAGCCGCTTGCGCAGGGTTTCGGCCTCGTCGCCAACCGCCGACAGCGCCTCGGCCTTGCGGGCGGGCGGCAGGTCGAGCGCCGCCACCGCTTTGCGGAAATCCACCACCCGGGCGGTGTCGCGGGCTTCGCAGGTCACCAGGATGGCGCGAGCCTTCCCGATTTTCACGCGGGCATTTTCGAGCCCGTGCGGCGCCCCCAGGCTTGCTGCATGCAGGAATTCCGGAAAGCCCAGCGCGTCGAGTTCGTTGGAGCAGTCGAGGTTGTTCTGGACGATGCGGGAGACATTGGCCTCGCGCGCCTTTTCAAGCCCCTTTTCGCCGGCGCTGCGCAGGTAGTTGTACTGGACATAGGCGATGGCGCCCGGCACTTCCGGCACCGCGAAGGCCGTGGCGATGCTGGTGACGGCGATGCAGGCGAGGAACGGCCCGCCGCCCCACACCGACACCGAGCGCTGGACGAGGGCGCAGACGAATAGCGCCACCACCCCTGCCACCGCTGCCGCGACCAGCGCATTGCCGGCGGTCCAGACATAGGCGGTGGAATAGGTGAAGCCGTGCGCCGCCGCGTCGCGTTCGACATAGCTGGCGTGGGTGACGATCCAGGCGCCGGCGGCGACCATGGCAAGCGTCATTAAGAGCAGGCTGGCCCATTTGCGGGCCGGACTCAGGTCTTCCACGGCGATCCCCCCGGAACGTTGCGGCGGCGCCCAGCATAGCGCATCTTGCAGCGTAACATCCTGGTGCCAACCGTGATGTGACGTTATTTCTGATGCCTGTATGATCCGGCGTTCAGCCCTGGGTTTAATCTGGCCATGACCTTCAGACGCACCATTGCCAAGGAAATCGCCTGCGAGGGCATCGCCTTGCACGCCGGCACCCAGGTGCGCATGACCCTGGCGCCTGCCGCCGCCGGGACCGGGGTGGCGTTCCGTCGGATGGACATGGACGGGCTCGACATCCCGGCCCGCTACGACCACGTCACCGAGACCACCCTCGGCACCACCCTCGAAAACGGACGCGCCAGCATCACAGTGGTGGAACACCTGATGGCGGCGGTCGCCGGTGCCGGCATCGACGACCTGGTGGTGATGGTCGATGGCCCCGAGCCGCCGGTGCTGGATGGCGACGCGCTGTCGTTCCTGGAATTGCTCGATGCGGCCGGGGTCAAGGAGCTCGATGTCGAGCGGCAGGCGGTGAAAGTGCTGCGCCGCGTGGAAGTGACGCACAAGGAGGCGCGTGCCGCCCTGATCCCGGCGCCGGCGCTGCACTTCGGGTTCGAGATCACCTTCGCCTCGGCGGCGATCGGCCACCAGCGGCTGGAGCTCGACTGGTCGCCTGCGACGTTCCGGCGCGAGATCGCCCCGGCCCGCACCTTCGGCGACATCGCCCAGCTCGAGGCCCTGAAAAAGATGGATCGCGGCCACGGCGCCGCGCTGCACAACACCCTCGCAATCGACGGCGACAAGGTTTTGAACGCCGATATCATGCGGTTTCCCGATGAATTCGTGCGCCACAAGATCCTCGATGCGGTCGGCGATCTAAGTTTGGCCGGCGCGCCGCTGATTGCCCGTTTCGAGGGCGTCAAATCCGGCCACGCCCTCAACAATGCCTTGCTGCGGGCGCTTTATGCCGACCCGGCCAATTACCGGCTGGTGGCGGCGCCCTGAATTACGGCGGCGTAATGGGCTTTGCGCGCTAACCGGTTAATGCAAAGGCGGTTTTGCCCTCTGGACCGGACCTCGCCTCCAATGCGATAAGGCTGCCCCAGCGCCTGACTCCGGGCGCCCGAATTGGAATGCATGTCCATGCTGCATCTGCCGCGCGGGTTGGCCGCTGTGCTTATCGTTGGCTTTGGCCTGTCCCTGTCGGGCTGTGCCTGGTTTGATCGCCAGACCGGCAAGGAAGAGCAGCGCGACGCCGAATACCAGGAACGGCCGATCGAGCAGATTTACGGCGACGCCTGGAAGAAGCTGCGCAACGGCGACTACGCCGATGCCGCCAAGCAGTTTGCCGAAGTCGAGCGCCAGCATCCCTATTCGGTGTGGGCCCGCCGCGCCACGCTGATGAGCGCCTACTGCTATTACCAGGCCAACAAATACACCGAGGCGGTCGGCACCGCCGACAATTACATCTCGCTGCATCCCGGTTCGAAGGAAGTGGCGTATGCGTTCTATCTGAAGGCGATCTCGCTTTATGAGCAGATCGTCGATGTCGAGCGCGACCAGACCAACACCGAGCAGGCGCTCGTCGCCCTGCAGGACGTGGTGCAGCGCTTCCCCGACACCGAATACGCCCGCGACGCGACGCTGAAGATCGACCTGACGCTCGACCATCTTGCCGGCAAGCAGATGGAGGTTGGGCGCTATTATCTGCACCAGGGCGACTATATCGGCGCCATCAACCGCTTCCGCGTCGTGGTCGAGCAGTATCAGAAAACCACCCAGATCGCCGAAGCGCTGGAGCGGCTGACCGAGGCCTATTACGCCCTCGGCCTGACCCGCGAGGCCCAGACCGCCGCCGCCATCCTCGGTCACAACTATCCCGGCAGCCCGTGGTACGAAGACGCCTACAACCTGCTTCAGAAAAAGAACCTGAGGCCGGAAGAGAGCAAGGATTCGTGGATTTCCCGCGCCTTCAGCGGGATTTTGTGATCTCGTAGCGGAACATTGGTGTCATGGCCCGCCACTGCGGGCCATCCAGGTGTCGTCTGGCACATTCTTGAAAAGCGGAACCAGTGCGACCTGGATCACCCGCATTTGCGGGTGATGACAAGCATGCCCCTCTTGATCCCGCCCTTCTTCTGGTCACTATTCGTTCCGAAAGATTCTGGGTAATCCGATGCTCGCGGCCCTCAGCGTGCGCGACATTGTTCTGATCGAAGCGGCGAGGCTCGAGTTCGCCGCCGGCCTCAACGTGCTTACCGGCGAGACCGGCGCCGGCAAGTCGATCCTGCTCGATGCGCTCGGGCTGGCGGCCGGCGGGCGCGGCGGCGGACGGGCGTCGGTGCGCCCCGGCGCAGCGCAAGGCTCGGCGACGGCGCTGTTCGAGCCGCCGAAAAAACATCCCGCGCGAAAACTGCTCGCCGAGCAGTCGATCCCCGGCGACAGCGAAATCGTCCTGCGCCGGACGTTGGCCGCCGACGGGCGCACCCGCGCTTATGTCAACGACGAGCCGGTCGGCGTCGGTCTTTTGAAAGACCTCGGCGCGGCGCTGTTGGAAGTGCATGGCCAATCCGACGACCGCGGCCTGTTCGATACCGCCACCCATCGCGCCCTGCTCGATGCCTTTGGCGGCCACGACAAACTCGCCGACGAAGTCGCGGAGCTGTTCGCCGCCTACGACGCCGCCCGCATCGCCGCGGAAGACTTGAAGCGCACCCAGGTCGTTGCCGCGGCCGATGCCGATTACATCAAGCAGGCGGTCGATGAACTGACCGCGCTCGATGCCGAAGCCGGCGAAGAAGTGGCGTTGGCGAGCGAACGCGCGCTGCTGCAGAACGCCGCCCGCATCGCCGAAGACATCGCCGCCGCCAGCGATCTGTTGTCCGGTGAGCGCGGCGCCGAAAGTTCGCTGGCCGGTGCCTTGAAGCGGCTCAGCCGCATGAGCGACGAGGCGAGGTCCGCTGCCGCCGCCGCGATGACGGCGCTGGAACAGGCCTTCACGCTCAGCGAAGAGGGCAGGCGCGAACTCGATGCGCTGCTGTCGCGGCTCGACGTCGACTCCGGTGCGTTGGAGCGCAAGGAAGAGCGTCTGTTCGCAATCCGCGCCGCCGCCCGCAAATACGCGGTCAAGCCCGACGGCCTGCCGATCGTGCTCGCCGATTTCCATGAGAAACGCGATGCCCTCGATCTCTCCGGCGGCCGCTTGAAGGAAGCTGAGGCCGCCGCCGCCCAGGCCCGTGCCCAATTCATGGCCAGCGCCATGCGCCTCACCCAAGCGCGCAAGTCGGCGGCGAAGGATTTGGAGAAAGCGGTCGCCGGCGAACTCGCGCCGCTGAAGCTCGGCCATGCCAAATTCCGCGTCGCCTTCGTGGACTGCGATCCCGCGGCGCAGGGCCTCGAGCGCGTCGCTTTCGAAGTCGCCACCGTGGACGGGGCCGCGTTCGGGCCGCTCGCCAAGATCGCCTCTGGCGGCGAGCTGGCGCGGTTCTCGCTCGCCATCAAGGTGGTGCTGGCCGAAGCCGCGCCGCCCGCCGCGCTGGTGTTCGACGAGGTCGATCGCGGTGTCGGTGGTGCCGTCGCCGATGCGGTCGGCCTTCGCTTGCAGAAACTGGCCGCGACCACGCAGGTGCTGCTCGTCACGCACTCCCCGCAAGTCGCCGCCCGCGCGGAGCGCCATTTCCGCATCAGCCGCAAAGGCGACAAGACCACGGTGGAACTGCTCGACGGCGACGAGCGCCTGGAAGAAGTGGCGCGCATGCTGTCGGGCGCCGCCGTCACCGCCGAAGCCCGCGCCGCCGCCAAACGTCTCATTGCCGAAGCGGTACCGAAGAAGCCACGGAAACGGGCATGACCAAGAAGAAATCCGCCCCCGATCTGTTCGCCAGCGCTGCCGCCACGCTCGCCGTCGATAAGCTGACCGAAGCCGATGCCGCCATCGAACTCGAACGGCTGGCGGGCGAGATCGCCGAGCACGACCGGCGTTATCATGGCGACGACGCGCCGACGATTTCCGATGCCGAGTACGACGCACTGCGCCTGCGCAACGCCGCGGTGGAAGCGCGCTTTCCCAAGCTGACCCGCCCCGACAGCCCCAGCCATCGCGTCGGCGCCAAGGCGAGCGAGAAATTCGCCAAGGTGGTGCACGCCAAGGCGATGCTGTCGCTCGACAACGCCTTTGCCGACGCGGACGTGACCGATTTTGTCGCCCGCATCCGCCGTTTCCTCGGTCTCGCCGACGATGGGCCGCTCGCGTTCACCTGCGAGCCCAAGATCGACGGGCTGTCGGCGTCGCTGCGCTACGAGAATGGCGTCTTCGTGCAGGGCGCGACCCGCGGCGATGGCGCGGAAGGCGAAGACATCACCGCCAATCTGCGAACCATCAAGGACATTCCGCTGCGCCTCAACGGCAAGGCGCCGGCCGTGCTGGAAGTGCGCGGCGAAGTGTATATGACGCATGCGGAGTTTCAGCGGGTGCGCGCCGAGCAGGAAGCGGAAAACCGCCAGCGCGTCCTGGATGGAAAAAGCGAAAAGCCGGTTTACGCCAATCCGCGCAATTCCGCCGCCGGATCGCTGCGGCAGAAGAATTCCGCCGTCACCGCCTCGCGCGCGCTCAATTTCTTCGCTTATGCCTGGGGCGAGGTATCGGACATGCCCGCCGATTCGCAATCGGGCATGCTGGAGGCGTTCAAGAACTTCGGCTTCGTCGTCAATCCGCTGATCCGCCAGGCCGACACGGTCGAGAAAATTCTCGCCTTCTATCGTGAGATCGGCGAACGGCGCGCCTTGCTCGCCTATGACATCGACGGCGTCGTCTACAAGATCGACGATCTTGATCTGCAGCAGCGTTTGGGTTTTGTTTCGCGTAGCCCTCGCTGGGCCATCGCCCACAAATTTTCCGCCGAACAGGCCGAAACGGTGGTGGAGGGCATCGACATCCAGGTCGGGCGCACCGGCAAGCTGACGCCGGTGGCGCGGCTGAAGCCGATCACGGTCGGCGGTGTCGAAGTCTCGAATGCGACGCTGCACAACGAAGACGAAATCGCCCGCAAGGACGTGCGTATCGGCGATACCGTCGTGATCCAGCGCGCCGGCGATGTCATTCCCCAGGTCGTGCGCGTGGTCGAGGACAAGCGCCCGAAATCCTCCAAGCCCTATAAATTCCCCGATAAATGTCCGGTGTGCGGCAGCCACGCCGTGCGCGAAGTCGACGAAAAGACCGGCAAGGCCGACGTCGACCGCCGCTGCACCGGCGGCCTGATCTGCGCCGCCCAGGCGGTGGAACGGTTGCGCTATTTCGTCAGTCGGGATTGCTTCGACATCGAGGGCCTCGGCGAGAAGGCGATCCAGGCGTTCTACGACGACGGTCTGATCAAGGAACCGGCCGACATCTTCCTGCTGCAAAGCAATCACGCCGAGAAATTGCTGGAACGCGAAGGTTGGGGCGAGCAGAGCGTTGCCAAACTGTTCGAGGCCATCGACGCGCGCCGCAAAATTCCGCTCGATCGCTTCATCAACGCACTCGGCATCCGCCACGTCGGCGAGACGACGGCCAAGATTTTGGCGCGCCACTTCCACAGCTTGCTTGCCTTTTACGAGGCTCTGAACAGCAAGACCGCCGTCGCGGACCTGCAGACGATCGACGGTGTCGGCGAGACGATGGCCGAAGCGATCAAGGATTTTTACGACGAGCCGCGCAATCTTGCGGCTCTGTTCCGCCTTGCCCGAGAGCTGACGGTGCTGGATGTCGCTGCGCCCATCGCCACTGGCTCGCCGGTGGCGGGCAAGACCGTCGTCTTCACCGGCAGTCTCGAAAAGATGACCCGTCAGGAAGCCAAGGCGCGTGCCGAAAGCCTCGGCGCCAAGGTCGCCAGCTCGGTCTCCAAGAAAACCGATCTCGTCATCGCCGGTCCGGGTGCGGGATCCAAGCTCGCCGAAGCCCTGAAACACGGTGTAGAGGTGATCGACGAAGACGAATGGCTCAGGCGGATCGGCGGATGACCATCATCGCGGTCGACTTCGAAACCGCCAACGAGCAGCGGGCCAGCGCCTGTTCTGTCGGGCTCGCCTGGATCGAAGGAGGCGCCGTCACCCGCGTCGAGGAACGGCTGATCCGTCCTCGCGAGATGCGCTTTTCCGGCTTCAATATCGGCATTCACGGCATTCATCCTACAGACGTCGAAGAGGCGCCGGAATTTCCCGACGTGATGGGCGAGTTCGCCGCCGATTTTGCCGGCGCCATCATGATCGCGCACAACGCCGCCTTCGACATGAGCGTGTGGCGCGCCGCGGCCGATCTTTATGGGCTGCCGTATCCGGCATTCGATTATCTGTGTACGGTCAAGATGGCCAAGCGGGTGTGGCCGGACCTCGCCTCGCACAAGCTGAATGCGCTCGGCAAGCATCTCTGCATCCGCTTCAACCATCACAATGCTGCCGAAGATGCACGCGTCTGCGGCGAGGTCGCGCTGGCCTGCGCGGCCGATGTCGGCGCGCCGAGCGTGGAGGCGGTGCCGGCGCTGATCGATATGGTGCCGGGAAAAATGTACGCCGGCGGCTATCAGCCGTGCTCATGCGGCGGCACGTCGTGGCGAAGAACGCGACGTTGATGTCATGGTCCGCCACTGCGGGCCATCCAGGTTACATCTGGCACATATTCGGAGATCTGGTCGCGTCAACTGGATCACCCGCAGTTGCGGGTGATGACAATTTTCAAACGTCCCACTTCACCGCCGCTTCGTCCATTTCCACCGCGACGACCTCGTGCTTTTCCAGCACCGGCATGAAGATCGCCGCCAGCGTGCCGGTCCAGGCGGTGCCGGCGTAGAATTCGTTGGTCATCCGCTGGCGCGCCGCCGCATCGGGAAACGCGCGCACCCAGACGAGCTTCTGGTCGTCTTCGGCGGATGGCCACGGGCCGGCGCAGCGCACGCCGATGCGCTTCAGCTCGGCGAAGGTCGGTCCCTTCAAGGCGTCCAGGACTGCGGCGCGGTGGCCGCGCTTGATGGTGTAGGTGCGTACTTCGACGATCATGTCATCCCCCTTAGCTCAAAGCGTTGGCAAGAATGGGCAGGCTGATGTCCATCCGGTAATCGACCGAGGAATGGTTGTCGCCGAATTCCTCGTAGCGGTGCGGCACGCCGAGCGCGTCCAGTCTCTTGTGCATCCGGCGCGCGCCGTAGACGAGATTGTACTGATCGATGTCGCCGCATTCGATATGGAGCGCCTTCAACTGTTTCAGGCCGTCGCCGCAGCGCTCCACCAGCGTCAGCGGGTCCCAGCTGAGAAAATTGGCCCAGCGCTCGGGAATGAGCTCGCAGGTGTCGAGCGTCACCGGCAGGCGCACGCCCATGAAGGCGGTCGGATCGGGATCGTAGGTGGCGCACATGGCCAGATCCATCAGCACATGAATGTCGTCGTCGCGCACCTTCACTTGCGTCGCGGTGAGAAATGTCTGCAGCCATTGCTCGACCGAATTGTTGGTGCGGGCGATGGCGCGCAGCACGTTGGGCCAATCGCTCGCGAACAACAGGTCGAAACCCATATCGCCGGAATGCACCGCCGCCGCCGACCAGAAATCGGGATGCAGCAGCGCATGCACCATGGCGCCATAACCGCCCGAGCTTTTGCCGAACACGCCGCGCCGGCCAAACCCGCCGCAGGAAAATTCGCGCTCGACCAGCGGCACCGCGTCGGCAAGCAGGAAATCGTCCCAGCGCCCCATCGCCAGCGAATTGACGTACTGGTTGCCGCCGAGCCGGGTGCAGCAATCGGGCAGCGCCACCACCACCGGCGCCATGGCACCGGTCGCGATCAGCCGGTCGAGCCGCTCCGGCAGATTTTCGCCGAAGCCCTTCCAGTTGGTGTGCGACGGCCCGCCGCCGGTGAAGCCGACGAGATCGACGAGGAGCGGCAGGCCGCGCCCGTCATGGCCCGCCGGCACATAGACATCGATGCGCCGTTCTGTCGGCTCGCCGATCAGATTGTCAGTGAGAATCGCGCTGTCGAGCCAGCGGGTCGTAACGGCGCCGCGTGGGAAAGGTTCGCGCCGCATCAGATCAGTCGCGTGGCGTGATCGAGCCACGCCCGCGTCTCGGCATCCAGCAGCGGCGTCAGCGTCTCGCGCACCCGTTCGTGATAGGCATTCAGCCAGTTGGTTTCTTCGTCGGTCAAGAGCATGGGTTCGACCAGATCGAGATCAATCGGCGCCAGCGTGATGGTTTCGAATTCCATCATTTTGCGCTCGCCGGGTTCGGCGCTCGGCTGCACCACGACGAGATTCTCGATGCGAATGCCGTATTCGCCGGCCTTGTAGTAGCCGGGCTCGTTCGAGAGGATCATCCCCGGCAGCAGCTCCTGCCCCGTCCCCCCCTGACCGCCGGCCGCCTTGCCGATCCGCTGCGGGCCCTCGTGGACCGAGAGGAAGCTGCCGACGCCGTGGCCGGTCCCGTGGGCGTAATCGACCCCGGCCTGCCACAAGTGGAACCGGGCGAGGGCGTCGAGCTGATGCCCGGCGGTCCCCTTCGGGAACACCGCGCGGGCGAGCGCGATGTGGCCCTTGAGGACGCGGGTGAAGCGGTCCTTCAGCTCGGCGGGCGGTGCGGCCGGGCCGATCCATACGGTGCGGGTCACGTCGGTCGTGCCGTCGGGATACTGCCCGCCGCTGTCGACGAGGTAGCAGCTGCCCGGCGGCAGGGTGCGGTTGGTCTCCTCGCTGACCCGGTAGTGGACGATCGCCCCGTTGGGCCCGCTGCCCGAGAT
>NZ_JBWZET010000214.1:0-5810 GCF_056722145.1 Rhizomicrobium sp.
GCCAACTCCTTCAAGGCCAAGAAATGCTCCGGCATCGCCTTCTGGCTGGCCGCCGCCATCGCCGGCTATTGGAGCTTCGTGCTCGGCCTGTTCGTGCTGAACATCTACGTTTCCAAATAGGTCACAGCACCGTCAGCATACCCGCGACCAGCGGGTGCCGGACGATGTCGCAATCGGCAAGTCGCACCACCGCGATTTCCGGCACTTCCTCAAGCCGGTCGGCGACCTCTTTCAGGCCCGACAGGCCCGGCAACAGATCGGTCTGATCGGGATCGCCGGTGAGCACCATGGTGGAGCGCCAGCCGAGCCGCGTCAGCAGCATCTTGAGCTGGGTGTAGGTGCAGTTCTGCGCCTCGTCGATGACGATGAAGCAGTCGTTGAGCGTGCGACCGCGCATGTAGGCGACCGGCGCGATCTCTATGATGTTCTCCGCCACCAGCGCCTTCAGCCGCTTGGTGCCGAGCCGCTCGGTGAGGGCGTCGTAGAGCGGGCGAAGATAGGGCGCCAGTTTGTGTTCGAGGTCGCCGGGCAGGAAGCCGAGGCTTTCGCCGGCTTCCACCGCCGGTCGCGTCAGCACCACGCGGCTGACCCGTCCGGTTTCGAGCGCTTCCACCGCCTTGACGATGGCGAGGTAGGTCTTGCCGGTGCCGGCCGGCCCGAGCGCGACGGTGACCGCGCGTTCCTCGAGGGCATTCATCAACCGCTGTTGCGCCGGGCTCATCGCCCGCACGTTTTTCACATACTTGCGGTCGCGAGGCCCATCGTCACGCGGACTCCAGCCCCCCCGGGACGGAAACAACGGACGGACGTTTTCATTGTCCGAAATCGGAGATTTGTAACGCGCAGACCGTTTGGCCATGGATACTCCCTGGTCAACTTGCAAACGACGATGGATTTGTGAGGTGAGGAAACGTGACGGCGGCGAGGCCCGTGAAAACGCGAAATCTCAAACGTGCAACGCCGCACCGTCTATGCCCCCGCTGTGATCGAACTCGAATCACGAGAACAGCTTTAGGATAACAGAAGCGGATAGTGTGGGCGCCGCAAAAATCGCACTGTCACGCATCTGGCATAATGATGAACGAAGCGGCACACTCGACGCCCTAGTGCCGCAATATCAAGCAGTAATGGACATCAACGAATGCCGCTTTATGCGATCGACGGGATTTCGCCCGAACTTTCTTCCGACGGTGAATGCTACATCGCGCCGACTGCCGTGTTGATCGGGCGCGTGCGCATTTTGAAGAACGCCAGCGTCTGGTTCGGCGCCGTGCTGCGCGGCGACAACGACTGGATCACCATCGGCGAGGACTCCAACGTCCAGGACAACGCCGTGGTCCACGCCGACCCCGGTCAGCCGGTCGTGCTCGGACGCGGCGTTACGGTCGGCCATCGCGCCATCGTGCACTCGGCGACGGTCGGCGACTACAGCCTGATCGGCATGGGCGCGACGCTGCTCAACCGCGCCCGGGTCGGATCGTATTGCGTGATCGGTGCCGGGGCGCTGCTGGCCGAAGACAAAACCGTCGCCGACGGCATGCTGGCGCTCGGCACGCCGGCGCGCGCGGTGCGGGCGCTGGATGAGGAGCAGAAACGCCGGCTGGAAGGTTCGGCGGCAGTCTATGTCGCCAATGCACGGCGGTATTGCGCGCAGATTCCGCAACTGTAAGCGCCGCGAACGGTAGCGTTAACGCGGATTAAACAGATGCGGGCTACAAGGGATTTCCCTTACGGATTTTCCGGGATATGGCCTCGTCACCCGCCGCGCAGCTCTCCGAAATGGGCAAAGCCATGGTCGTCGCCGGCCTGGCTCTGCTGGTCGCGACGGCGGTGCTGCTGGTGTCGGCCGAACGCGACTTGCGGCACAGCAACGAAGCGGTCCAGCGTTCCAACGCTGCGCTGCTGCAGCTCGCCGAAATCGACGCCTTGGTGATCGGGGTGGACTTTTCGGCCCGCGGCTACGCCCTGACTGGCGAGCAGCTGTTCCTGGACCACGAGAACGAAAAGCAGCGCGACCTGCAGGTCGGGTTGGCGGAATTGGGCCGTCTGACCGACCCTAAGCACGCGGATGCCATCGCGGACTTGTCGCGCCGGATCGACCGGCACGCCGCGGTCTTTGCCGAGTTCGTGAAGATGGGCCCCGGCCACGCCAAAGAACTCGCCGTCGTGATCACCGACCCGGTCGAGCGCAAGAAACGCTACGACGTGCAAGCCTCGCTCAAGGCGTTGCATACCGTTTTGATGGCAGATCTGATTGGTCATCAGGCACAAGCTGAAAAGCAGCAGCGATACACGTTGATCCTGACCTTCGTGATCGTCGCTACGGCCTTCCTCGGCGGTCTCGCGGAGGTGGTGCTGAAGACGGTGCTGCGCCGCCGCCGCGGTTTCGGCCGCCGCGTCGCGAGCGTGGACAACTAAGCCGGTTCTGCCGATTGCGGGCGCTGCGCTTCCTGCCAGATGCGCCGGATGCGCGCGTCGTTCTCGAGGCCGTAATTGAACCACGCCGCCTTGTTGTGGGTCGCGTCGACGATGAACAGCATGTCGATGCGCCCGAGCCGCTGCACCAGCTTGTTGCGCAGCGCGTTGATCGTCATCTCGCTGGCGAGCAGCCACGCTTGCGGCATGATCGCGATCGCCTGGCCGCAGCGCATGATCTCCTGCTCGAGGCCGGTGATCGAGCGCGATTTCATTTCGGCGATGATGAGGAAGCGCGATTGCGGCGTCGCTTCCGGTTCGCGCACCGCATAGCCGGCGCCAAGATCGCCTTCGGCGGTGAAGAACACCGGACGCGGCGCCGCTGGTGCGGCGGGCCGGAACAGGGCGGCGAGTTCGTCGTGTTCGCCGGCCGGCCTGAAGCCGTTATTGCCTGCCGCCGCGACGAGGGAATGCGGCGCGAGACGGCCTTCAGACACGAATTGACGCATCTGCTCGAGCGCATAGGGCCCGAAGCAGCGGTCGTTCGCCTTGATGGTCCAAGTCGACGCCATGCGTGCCGGAATGAAAATTCAAATGCCTAAATTAGATTTGAATTGTTACTTAAACCTTTCCCGGCGGGGTGCGGAAAGAAAAGGCCCGGAATTCCAGGCCTTTAGCTTCGGGGTCGGCAATCGTATGTCAATCGTCGAAGTGCCAGTTGCCGTCGCGCTGGCGGCAGGCGGTGCCCGACCGGGTGAATGTCCGCCCGCGTGCATAGGTGGTTTCGGACCAGCTCCGGCACACGGTGCGGCCGCGGTAGAATTCGCGCTCGGGCGTGAAGTAGCCCCAGTTGTCGCCGTGGCGCCATTCGTAGCGGCGGCCGATATCGCCGTTCAGGCCGGTCGCGTAGGCGCGGAAGGCATAGGGATGGTCTTCGCACGGAATGTCGTGGCTGACCGCGTTGCCGAGCAGGCCGCCGAGGATGGCGCCGCCGACCACCGCGCCGCCGTTGCCGTGGCTGGCCGCACCGCCGATCAACCCGCCGGCGAGGGCGCCGAACAGCGTGCCGGCGACGTTATTGCCACTGCGGCAGCGGTCTTCGTAGTTGCCTTCCTGATAGGAATCGCCCGGCGGCGGGGGCGGCGGTGAATAATCCTGGGTGGTGTCGTTGCGATATTCATCGAAGCGGTGATAGCGCCCGTTGCGGTCGTAATAGCCGTCGTGATCGGCGCGGCTGTAATACCCGTCCGGATCGGCGCCGGCCGGCGGCCCCGGAGGCGGACCCCAGCTCGATTGCGCCAGCGCCGGCGTGGCGGCCATGAAGGCCAGGGCGGCACCCATCATCAGTCTCTTGATCACGCGAAGCTCTCCTCTCAAGGCGATGTTGGCGCTGAGCATCGTCCCATCAGGCTGAACCGCTCCTGAACGGATTGGGGCAGAATCCGGACGTGAAAAAAGCTTCAGACCCGCCCGAGCAGCACCAGGATGAGGACGATCACCAGCACCAGTCCGAGACCGCCGGACGGGTAATAGCCCCAACCCGAGGAATACGGCCACGAGGGAAAGGCGCCTATGACGAGAAGAATGAGAATGACGATCAGGACGAGGCCCATGTCTGCTCCACCGCTGCATTCAGCGACAGAAACGCCAGCGACGCGCCGATGGTTCCGCTGTCAGCGGGCGACTGCGGTACGCTTCATCAGCGCGACGTGTGACAGGCGCGACCGAGTTGCGCAGCCGTCGGATTGGGCACTAGGCGCTCGACGTCGGAGTGTGGTAGCGCTAACAGAATTCAACGGGCCAGAGCGCCCGCCACAGGGAGACGGGACATGGAAAAGCGCGCGCCGAACGGGCGGAAATATCTGTCGCAGCCGCTGGTCGAGGACATCTACACCGCGGACCCTTCCGCGCATGTCTTCGAGGGCAAAATCTACGTCTATCCCAGCCACGACATCGACGCCGGCGTGCCGGAAGACGATCTCGGCAGCCATTTCGCGATGGATGACTATGTCGTGCTGTCGATGGACGAAGTCGGCGGCCCGGTGACGGTCACTCCGGCGGTGCTGCATGTCAACGACGTGGCGTGGGCCGACAAGCAGATGTGGGCGCCCGATGCCGCGTACAAGGACGGCACCTATTTCCTGTACTTCCCCGCCAAGGGGCACGACGGCGCCTTCCGCATCGGCGTCGCGACCTCGACATCGCCGGTCGGTCCGTTCACGGCCGAGCCGGAAGCGATCAAGGGAAGCTTCTCGATCGATCCGGCGGTATTCGTCGACGACGACGGCGCGGCCTATATGTATTTCGGCGGCATCTGGGGCGGCCAGTTGCAGCGCTGGGCCACTGGCAAGTTCGATCCCAACGGCTCCAACACCGATCTCGGCGAGGACGACAAGCCGGCGCTGTGCGCTCAGGTGGCGAAACTGACGCCCGACATGAAGGAATTCGCGGAAAGCCCGCGCGACGTGGTGATCCTGGACGAGACCGGCAAGCCGCTGCTCACCGGCGACCACGACCGCCGCTTCTTCGAAGCCTCGTGGACGTTCAAGCGCGACGGCAAGTACTATTTCACCTATTCCACGGGCGATACGCACTTCCTCAATTACGCGACCGGGGACAATCCCTATGGCCCGTTCACCTACGGCGGCCACATCCTGTTGCCGGTGGAAGGCTGGACGACGCATCACTCGGTCGTCGCGCATAAGGGCAAGTGGTGGCTGTTCTACGCCGACAGCCAGATCTCGGGCAAAACCCACCTGCGCTGCGCCAAGGTCACCGAACTGACCTTCAACGCCGACGGCTCAATTCAGACGATCGATCCGTTTACGGATTGATTGACGCCGTCATCCTGAGCTCACGCGCCGTGCGTGCTTCGCGGGCCGGCCGCTTACAGATTTCACAGAACAATGAAATCAGGTTTGCGGCCGGCCACGTCAGCGTGACGGGGGGCGCGTGAGCCGCGAAGGATGACGTCGCCGCCGCCCGCGCCTACCGCTTCATTTCCGTCGCCCGCGCCAATCCTGCCACGATCGCCCGCCGCGCCGCATCGGCGTCGCCCCAGTCGCGGATCTTCGACCATTTGCCGGGCTCGAGGTCCTTGTAGTGCTGGAAGAAGTGCTCCACCTGGTCGCGCGTGATCACGGGCAGGTCGGTGTAATTGTGCACGCCCTCGTAGCGCAGCGTCAGGTGCGGCGAGGGCACCGCGATGATCTTCTCGTCCTCACCGCCGTCGTCTTCCATCCTGAGCATGCCGACGGGCCGCACATTGACGACCGCGCCCGGCACCAGCGCGCGGGTGTTGCAGACCAGCACGTCGACCGGATCGCCGTCGCCCGAGAGCGTGTGCGGGATGAAACCGTAATTGCCGGGATAGCGCATCGACGTGTGCAGGAAGC
>NZ_JBWZET010000215.1:0-8441 GCF_056722145.1 Rhizomicrobium sp.
TCGTCCACCGCTATCCCGACCGGGTGCTCTTCCTCACCACCGGCACCTGCTCGACCTATTGCCGCTACTGCACGCGGGCCCGCGTCGTCGGCAATCCCGGCGGCGAGTACCAGTTCTCGATGAAGCAGTGGGAGGAGGCGCTTGCCTATCTCGAAGTCCATACCGAGGTGCGCGACGTGCTGCTGTCGGGCGGCGACCCCTTCACCATCGGCGACGACAAGCTTGACTGGCTGCTCACCCGCCTCAGGGCCCTCAAGCACATCGAATTCCTGCGCATCGGCACCAAGATGCCGATCGTGCTGCCGCAGCGGATCACCAAGGACTTCGCCAAGATGCTGAAGAAGCATCATCCGCTGTTCGTCTCGCTGCACGTCACCCATCCCAAGGAGCTGACCGCCGAAGTGCGCGAAGCGACCGGCCGTCTCGCCGACGCCGGCATTCCGCTCGGCTCGCAGACGGTACTTTTGAAAGACATCAACGACGATCCCGCCGTGATGGTGCCCCTGATGCAGGGCCTCTTAACCTGCCGCGTGAAGCCCTATTATCTTTATGCCTGCGACCCGATCCGTGGCTCGGCGCATTTCCGCGGCGATGTGTCGAAGGGGCTGGAGATCATCCGGGCGCTGCGCGGCCACACCACCGGCTATGCGACGCCGATCTTCGCCATCGATGCACCGGGCGGCGGCGGCAAGATTCAGATCGCTCCCGACAACATCGCCGGCCGCGACGGCGACCGCCTGTTGCTGCGGAACTTCGAAGGCAAAGTCTACAGCTACCCCGATCCCGGCGGCACGCTGGGGCGGAAAGAAGAATAACCCATTACCTCCCTCTTGTGGGGAGGTCGGAGAGCCGAAGGCGATCCGGGTGGGGGGTGGTGCGGAGGGCGAGTTCGGCCCCCCGCCCGAAGCGCTGCGCGCTTCGACCTCCCCACGAGGGGGAGGTAAAGGTGCTTTATGCGTATCGGCGTCACGTATGATTTGAAATCCGACTATCTCGCCCAAGGCTGGAGCGAGGAGCACGCGGCCGAGTTCGACAGCGACGTTACTATCACGGCCATCTGCGACGCGCTTGCCGCGATGGGGCTCACGCCGGTGCGCATCGGCACCGTGAAGGCGCTGGCCGAGCGGCTCGTCGCCGGCGAGTGCTGGGATGGCGTGTTCAATTTCTGCGAAGGCGTCAAAGGCGTCGGCCGCGAGGCGCAGGTGCCGGCGCTGCTGGAAGCTTACGACATCCCGTATGTCTTCTCCGACGCGCTGACGTTGGCGGTCAGCCTCGACAAGGCGTGGTGCAAGCGCATCGTGCGCGATGCCGGCGTGCCGACGCCCGATTTTGCCGTGATCGAGACGCTGGCCGATGCCGACGCCGTCGATCTGCCGTTTCCGCTGTTCCTGAAGCCGGTGGCGGAAGGCTCCGGCAAGGGCATCGACCGGAATTCGCGCGTCACCGACCGCGCGTCGCTGAAAATCACCGCCGCCGATCTGCTCGACCGCTTCCATCAGCCGGTGCTGGCGGAGACGTTCCTGCCGGGGCGCGAGTTCACCGTCGGCATCACCGGCACCGGCGCCGACGCGCAAGTCTTGGGCGTCAGCGAGATCGTGCCGCTGGCGGGCTATGTCGGCGCCGGGTACGGCTACGAGAACAAGCAGGAGCAGTGGGAAGACAAGCTGCGCATCGACCGCGCCCCGCCGGAATTCGCGGCCGCCTCGGGCAAGGTGGCGCTGGCGGCGTGGCGGGCGCTTCGGTGCCGCGACGGCGGACGCATCGATGTGCGCTGCGATGCGGCCGGCCAGCCCCAGTTCATCGAGGTCAATCCGCTTGCCGGCCTGCGCCCCGAGCACTCCGATCTCTGTCTCATCGCCGATCTTGTCGGCCTCACCTATCAGGATTTGATCGGACGCATCATGGCCTCGTTCTTCAAACGCAATCCGCAGCTCGTGCCATGAAAATTCTCGTTCTCCATTCCGATGTCTCCGCCGACGCTCCGCCGGAAGACCAGGATACGCTGATCGCCGCCCGCGCCATTGCCGAGGCGCTGTCGACGCGCGGCCACAGCGCCGCGTTGGCGCCGTTCGTCAACGACCGTGAGCGTTTGCGCAAAACCATTACGCCGCATCGCCCCGACGTGGTGTTCAACCTGGTGGAAGGCATCGACGGCGAAGGGCGGCTGGCGTATCTGGCGCCGCAGATGCTGAACGAAATCGGCGTGCCCTTCACCGGCGCCGGCGCCCGCTCGCTGATCCTCACCAGCGACAAGCCGCGCACCAAGGCGATGCTGCGCGAGGCGGGATTGCCGACGCCGACGTGGTCGGAGCCGCCCGATTGGGATTGGCTCGGGGCCGGGCGCTGGATCGTCAAATGCGCCGACGAGGATGCCTCGGTCGGGCTCGATGATGGTGCCGTGGTCGAAGCGCCCGAGGTGGAAGCCCGTGCCGCGACGTGTGCGGAGAAATTCGGTGGCCGCTGGTTCGCCGAGGAATACATCGAGGGGCGCGAATTCAACATCGCGCTGGTCGAACGTCATGGCGAGCCGCATGTTCTGCCGATGGCCGAGATGATGTTCGTCGGCTGGCCGGTCGAGCGCCCGCGCATCGTCGGCTACAGCGCCAAATGGGACGAGGACTCGTTCGAATCCGTGAAAACGGTGCGCCGCTTCGGCGTCGAATACCGCGAACCCGATCTGGCGCGCGAACTGCGCTTCTGCTGCGAGGAATGCTGGAGCCTGTTCGCCTGCCGCGGCTCGGCGCGGGTCGATTTCCGCATCGATAGCGACGGCCGGCCGCTGATCCTCGAGGTTAATCCCAATCCCGGCATTGCGCCCGATGCGGGGCTGGTGGCGGCGGCGACCGAGGCGGGGCTGTCCTACGCCGATCTGGTGGAGGGCGTCGTCAAGGCCGCGGTGCGATGATCGCGCTTTCCCGCGCCTATGCTTGCGCCGGGGGCGCGCCGCGGATCGATCGTGTCGACGAGCGCATTTTCACGCTTCGCTATTTCGCCGCCTGCATGGATTGCGGCTTCTGCGCCGATCAATGCTGCTCCTACGGCGTCGACATCGATGCTGACAACATCGCGCGGGTGATAAGCCTTGGCGCCGCCTTCGAAGCCTTCGTCGGCGTCCCGCAGTGCGACTGGTTCACGCCCGAGCGCTGGGTTGACGGCGAATTTCCCTCCGGCCGCTACGGGCGCACCCAGACGCGCGCCGGCAAATGCGTTTTCGCCAGTCCTTCGCGCGGCTGCCGCATTCATGCCTGGTGCCTGCAAACCGGCCTCGATTACCATCACTACAAGCCGCTGGTTTCGACGCTGTTTCCGGTGACGTTCGAACTTGGCGCACTGGTGCCGTCGGGCGAGGCGGCGGACGGAACGCTGGTCTGCAGCGGCAACGGCCCGACGCTGTACCAGGGCGCCCGCGATGAGCTGCGCTTCTATTTCGGCGACGGCTTGGTCGGCGAACTCGATGCGCTGGCTGGAATTCTACCGCAAGGCGATTTCATGCTTGGTTAATCGCGGCTTGCGATACTGCGCCCTGGGATTTGGCGCGGGCGCCCCGGCATGGAAAGCACTCCGATCATCGGCCGCAGTACATACCGTTCACTGCTGCCGCACCTGGCGATTGCCGGGTTGTTCGTGATGTGCGGCGTCGGCTTCTGGAACAACATCCTGCTGTTTCCCAAGCTGGCGCAGTTTTTCGGGATTGATGCGTCGCACGCCCGCTATATCCAGGCGCTTTATTCCTGCGGCTACATCGTGTTCGCGGTGCCGTCGGCGCTGTTCCATCGCAAATACGGCTACAAGATCGGCATGATCTTCGCGCTTGGGCTGGTTTCGGTCGGGCCGTTCCTGATCTATCCGGCCATCGCCCAGCATGGCGCCGCGTTTTTCTTCGTCGCGGTGGTGCTGCTCGGCGCCGGCTGGTCGGCGCTGGAGACCAGCCTCAATGCGCTGGCGGTGGAGATGGGCCGGCCGGAAACGGCGGTACGGCGGCTCAATTTCGTGCAGTCGTTTTTCCCGGTCGGCGTCGTCATCGGCTACATCATGGGCCGTTGGCTCTATCCCTCCGATCTGCACCTTTCCTTCAACGTGCTGGCCGAGACCGCGGCGCGGCCCTACATCGTCGTCGGCTTGGCGGTGCTGTTCCTCGCTTTCCTGCTCGAACGGGTGGAGTTTCCGGCGCGCTCCGGCATTCGCTCCGGCGGCTTAAAGGAAGCCGGCGTCGAACTGCGCGCCGTGCTGGCCGATGCGAAGGTTATGTTCGGCGCGGTGGCGATCTTTGCGTGCATCGCCATTCAGTCGACGCTGCAGGGCGCCAACTACCAGTACGTCACCGAGCAGTACCCCGGCTTCACCTACGACTTCGCCGAAAACATGGTGTTCGCGGCGCTGATCGTGTTCGGCGTCGGCCGCTTCCTCGGCACTGCGCTGACGGGCGTGATCAAGCCGGCCCGGCTGTATCTTTGCAGCGTCGTCGCCTGCCTCACCTTCACCCTCGGGGCGCTGGCGTTCGGCGGCGTGGCGGGCTTCTATTGCCTGATGGCGACCAACATCTGCATGGGCATCGGCTATCCGACCGTGTTCGCGGCGACGATCAAGGATCTGCGCTCGTCCGCCAATGTCGGCGCCGGCGTACTGGTGACCGCGTCGGGCCTGTCGGGCCTCATCATCCCGCTGGCGATGAACTTCCTGATCGCGGCGGCGAGCGCGCGCGTCGCAGTCCTGATGGCGCTGCCGTGCTTCGTGCTGTTGCTGATCTACGCCCGCAAAGCGCTGCGGACCGCCTAGGTCAGCGGTTCGGTCGGCATTTCGACGCGGTGATGGTATTCGCGCCAGGCGATCAACAGGCCCGATGCGATCACCACGCCGGCCCCGGTCAGCACCATGGCTTCGGGATGTTCGCCGAGCACGAACCAGCCGAGCAGCATCGCCCACACCATCGCGGTGTAGTCGAACGGCGCCAGCAGCGACGGCTCGCCGTAGCGGTAGGAATAGGTCATCAGCACCTGGCCCATGCCGCCGAAGATGCCGCACGAGGTGAGCAGCGCGATCTGCGTCCACGACAGCGCGACATGATCGAACGCCATGGCGACGAGGCCGGCGAGCGCGCAGGCGCTCATGAAATAGAAGACGATGGCCTCGGAGCGTTCGGTGGCCGACATCTGGCGTATCCACACCACGATGAAGGCCGACAGCAGCGTGAAGGCAAGGGCGTAGAAAACGCCCTTGGTGAGCTTCAGCGCCAGCAGCGCCGCAAGACCGCCGTGCGGCTCCATCATGATGAGCACGCCGGCAAAGCCGATCATCACCGCCGCCCAGCGCCACGGTCCGGCGTGTTCCTTCAGCATGATCGCCGCCAGCACCACTGCGAAGATCGGCTGCATGAAGCCGAATGCCGTCACGGTGACGAGCGGCAAGAGCGCCAGGGCGGTGAAGTTGGTGAACATGGCAGCGACCCCGACGGCGCCGCGCACCACATGCACCAGCGGCCGTTCGGTCCGAATCGCCGCGATCGGCCCAACGGTGAAGAAGGTCCACACCAGCAGCGGCAATAGCGCGAAGAAGCCGCGGAAGAACACCACCTCGCCAATCGGTACCGGTCCGGCGAGCTTGATGGCGGCATACATGCAGGAGAAGGCGAGCGACTGACCGAGCTTCAGCGCAATCGCCAGCGCGTTGTGTCTCAAAGCCAGCCTTTGCGCTTGAACCAGATGTAGGGAACGATGGCCGATACCACCATCACCAGCCAGGCGAAGGGATAGGCCCAGGGCTGGTCGAGTTCGGGCATGTGATGGAAATTCATGCCCCAGATCGAGGCGAACAGGGTGGGCGGCAGGAACACCATCGCCGCCACCGACATGATCTTGATGATGTTGTTCTGGTCGATGTTGATCAGGCCGAGGGTGGCGTCGAGCAGGTACGACAGCCGGCTGGTGAGATAGTTCAAATGGTCCTGCAGCGAGTTGACGTCGCGCGTCAGTGTCTTGACGTGGGGCAGGACATCCTTGTTGTCGGCGTTGTCCATCGCCTGCTGCAGGAAGGCGAGCATGCGGGCGAGGGTGAGAAGGCTTTCGCGGATCTTGCCGGCGAGATCGTGCTTGCGGCCGAGCGCTTTCAGCACGTCCTGGAATTTGCGGCTCGAGATCGGCTCCTTGGGATTGTCGCTATCGAAGATGTCGCGGCTGATGTGCTCGATCTCGGTGGAGGCGCGCTCCTGGATGTCGGCGAGCCGGTCGATGATGACGTCGAGCAGGTCGAGCAGCACGTTCTCGGCCTTGGTGGCGGGAACGGTGCCGCGACGGCAGCGCGCCTCGAAGGTGCGGAACGGCTGCGGCTCGGTGTAGCGGATGGTGATCAGGGTGTTGCGGATCAGCGCGAAGGTGACGACGCCCGCGACCGGGCTTTCGGTGCCGGAATTGGCCAGCACCAGGCCGGTCATGTAGAGCGCTGCGTTTTCGGCATAGAGCCGCGACGACACCTCGATCTCTTCCATGTCGGCGCGGGTCGGCAGGTCGACGCCCAGCGAGTTGTTGACCGCCTGGCGCTCCTCGGGACTGGGATCGAACAGGTCAACCCACAGCGCGTCGCCGGGAATGCCGTCCGCATCCGGAACAATTCTGAGGCCGCCGTTCAGCGGCAGGTAGGTCTTCATCATCGGACGCAGTCCGGAACGGGCGATTGGATGGGACCTGTCCCCAAGGGGCGACGAGGCGCGCCGACCATAGCCTCGACTTTGGAACGAGGCTAACTCTTTTTCGTCAGGCAGCCGGCGAGCGACTGCGCCAGATTGCGCAGCAGCCGGTCATACAGCTCCGGCCCCGGCTCGAGGTCCGCGCCCAAAGGATCGAGCACGCCGACGCGGGCCTTGGTGTCGGCGTCGAGGGTGTCGATCAGCTTGGGCGGAAATTGCGGCTCGCGGAACAGGCAGACGGCGCGCCCCGAGGTGACGGCCTGGCGAAGCTCGGCGATGCGGCGGGCACCGACCGGCCGGTCGGGAGCGACGGTCACCGCTCCGGCCGGCCTCAGGCCATAGCGCGCCTCGAAATAGTGATAGGCGTCGTGGAAGACGAGATAGGGCTGGCTGCGCACCGGCGCGAGCGTCGCGGCGATATCGCGGTCGAGGGCTTGCAGGCGGGCGATGCGGCGGGCGGCGTTGGCGCGGTAGCGCGCCGCGTGGGCGGGATCGGCTTTGCTGAGGGCCTCGGCGATGGCCTTGGTAAAGGCGATGGCGTTATTGGGATCGAGCCAGACATGCGGATCGGTGGGGCCGTGGTCGCGGTCACCGTCGTCGCCCCAGAGGCCGCCGCGTCGCGCCGCCAGCCGCACCACGCCGGGCGCCTGTTCCAGAACCACCACGCGCCCGCTCGCCGACGCCAGCGCACCGGAAAGATAGGTCTCCATGTCGGGGCCGATCTCAAAGATCAGTGCCGCGGCGCGCAGCTTGCGGGCATCGGACGGCTTCAGGGCATAGGAATGCTCCGACAGCGCGCCGCCGATCAGCAGGTCGGGTGTGCCGACCCCTTCCATCACGCCGGCGACGAGGGAATGGACCGGCTTCAGTGTCGCCAGCACTTGCGGCTCCGCCATCGCGGCCGTGGCGGCAAAAACGACGGGAATCAGGCGGAGAAAAAGGCGGGCGATCAGCATGGCGCGCACAGGCCGGCATCGTCGCCCGGCTGTCAACTGGCGATCCGGTACCGCTGCGGCAAAAGGTGTGAGGGGGTGCGGCGGCATCGGGTTGGCGGCGAGGAAGGCGTGCAATCGGCTCGATACTGCGGCGCCGAAGAGTGCGGCGCAACCGATGATGGTTTGTGCCCCATGCGATTGGTAATCGCGCTACGTGCCGGATTCGGGAGCGAGATTCCGATCGCGTCGGGGAGTGCGCCGGCCGGATCGGGTGCTGCCACGGTAGCGGTAACCATCGCGGTACGGGTATTCGCAAATTCGAATGGTTTCAGGAAGGACCGTTTATTGTCATGAGGCTTTCATAAAGCGGCTTTCGCCTTAACCATACTCGTGCGGAATTTCGCCTAACTTCCGCCATCTCGCTTCCCAATCCCGCCAAAATTCGTTACCGTCAATTCTAAACAAAAACCTAATGTCTCTTGGGCTTGGTGGGGTAAATGGACAACGGGGTTTCTGGCGGCTCGAGCCGCGGTCTGAAGACCTTTATCAGCGCGACCTTCATGCTTTCGTTGGTGGGTTGCGGCGGCCTGGGACTGCTGCCGCATGAAACCAAGGTCTCGCAGAATTCCTTCGCGACCTACGAGCAGGTGCAGTCGGCCTACACCGACGTCGTGCCGGGGCAAACGCGCTTGACCGATCTGCCGAAGCTCGGCTTCGACACGGCGACGACGCCGAACGTCGAAGTCCTGAGCTATCTCGGCGTGATCGAACGCTTCATGCCGCGCTCGTCGATGAGCTTCGATCATCTGGCGCCGCAGGTGCAGGCG
>NZ_JBWZET010000216.1:0-5586 GCF_056722145.1 Rhizomicrobium sp.
GCGCAATGGCCGGCGATTGAGGCGTTTCTCGTGCGCGGCGGCAATCTGCTGACGCTCGGTGGTCGGCCATTCACGCGTCCCGTGGCGCGCCAAGGCCATCACTGGACGGTGCAGCCCGAGAATTACGCCTTTGCCCGCCGCCTGCTGATCAGCGATTACCAGAAGACGCCCGGCGCCGCCGGATTGGCGCGCGCGGCAGCCCGCCCCGGGCTCGAAGGTTTGCGCTGGCAGTGGTCCTACAGTGCGGTGATCCGGCTGAGTCAGCAGGAAAGCGCCAAGCGCGTCGGCGGCAGCGGCACCTTCGATGCCACCGAGCGGGCCCTCGTGTGGGGCGAGAAAGACGGTCACCGTGTGGCCGCACCGGTGATCGCCATCGATCATCTGCAGAACGATTTTGCCGGCGGACGCTGGGTAATGCTCAACGCCGAGGGCGTGGCGTGGCAAGGCAAAGCGGCGGAAACCGCGGTCGCGGCCTTGGCCCAGGAAGCCGACGCCGGTGCCAGCCTTTTCCGCGTGACGCCGTCCTATGCATTGTATCTGCCGGGCGAAGCGTGGCGCTTCGATGTGGCGTGGTCGGTCTTCCACAATGCGCCGGCCGGCGCGACGCTCGAGATCACCGTTGCTCAGGATGGCCGCAAGGAAGCCGCGGCAACGTTCGCGATCAAGCCCGGCAAGCCGTCGGATAGCGCGACCGTTGCCGTGCCGACGGACGACAAGCCGGGATTCCACACCGTGGAAGCGGTGCTGCATTGCGGCGCGAAGATTTGCGGCCAGACCCGCACCGCGTTCTGGGTGCGCGATCGCGCCTATCTGACGAGCGGGCCGAAGCTGACGGCGGATGCCTCCTATTTCCGCGTCGACGGCAAGCCGGTCGCCGTGGTCGGCACGACCTATATGGATTCGACCTCGCAGCGGCTGATGTACCGCTTCGCCAATCCCGCCGCCTGGGACGCTGATATGGGGCAGATCGCCGATGGCGGTCTCAACATGCTGCGCACCGGCATCTGGACCGATTGGGATCAGGTCGCGGGCGCCGACGGCACCGTCAAGGAACGGGCGCTGCGCACCGTTGAAGCCTATCTGATGACGGCGCGCCGCCACGGCCTGCCGGTGCAGTTCACGCTGTTCGCCTTCATGCCGGAGGTATTCGGCGGCACCAATCCCTATCTCGATCCTGCGGGTCTTGCCCATCAGCATCAGTTTGCCGCCTCGCTGGCGCACGCCTTTGCCGATGTGCCGTTCCTGATGTGGGACCTCATCAACGAGCCGAGCTTCGACAATCCGTCGCATTTCTTCACCACCTATCCCAATGGCGATGTTCACGAGAGCGCGGCGTGGACCGCATGGCTGCTGCATCGCTATGGCAGCAAGGACGCGGTCGCCCGCGCCTGGCACACCATTCTGCCCGTGGGTCCGATCCCGGTGCCCGGCGATGGCGATACGTCGGCGCAAAGCGCCAATGATGGCGGCCGGCCGCTGGCGGCGACCGATTTCGTTCAGTTTGCGCAGGACAGCTTTGCCGATTGGACGCGCGGCGTGCGCGGCGCCATGCGCGAGGCCGGCAGCCGCCAGATGATCACCGTCGGCCAGGACGAAGGCGGGGCGCTGATCAGCCCGTCGCCGAACTTCTTCAAGGACGCGGTCGATTTCACCACGGTGCACAGCTGGTGGTTCAACGACGACATTCTGTGGGATTCGCTGTCGGCGAAACAGCGCGGCCTGCCGATGCTGGTGCAGGAAACCGGCGTCATGAGCGAATCCAATGCCGATGGCCGCCCGCGCCGCACGGCCGGGCAGGATGCGGCGCTGCTCGAACGCAAGATCGCCGTCGCGCTCGCCACCGGTGCCGGCGCCATCGAGTGGCTGTGGGACGTCAACGCCATCATGCGGTCGCAGCAGGAAGTGACGATCGGGGCGGTGCGCCCCGATGGCACCGAAAAGCCCGATACCACGGTGCTTCGCGGGTTTGCCGCCTTCGCCAGAACCCTCAGCGCCCACCTCAGCGAGCCGGCGCCGGAGGAGGTTGCGATCCTGACCTCACAGGCGACGCAGTTCTCGGTGTTGCGCACGGTGTCCGACGATGCCCAGCATCGCGCCGTGCGGGTGATGAATTTCAACTGCCGCACCCCGGCCCGCCTGATCGGCGAGAACAATGTCGCCGAAATCGCCGGCAGCAAGCTGGTGGTGCTGCCCTCGGTGATGATGCTGCATCAGACGACGTGGGCGGCTCTGCTCGATTATGTGAAGGCCGGCGGTACCTTGCTCGTCACCGGCTCGGCCGAGCGCGACGAAAACTGGCAGCCGCGTGACCGGCTGAAGGCGCTGGGGCTCGACGCGCGCGCCGCGACGCTGACCTATCGCAGCATCGATATCGAGGTGGCGGGGCATCACCTGCCGGCGACCTTCTCCAACATCAGCCAGCGCTCGCTCGAGGCCTTGCGCCTGCCCGATGGGCGCAGTGTTGCCGAACTGGGCTATGGCAAGGGCCGCATTATGGTCATCGCCGCGCCGGTGGAGCTGGCGGAATCGCCCGACGTGACGGCCGCCGTCTATCGCGAGGCGCTGGCCAAGGCGGGTGTCACGACGACCATTGGCGACGACGGCGTGCCGTCCTCGGTGCTGGTTCGCACTGTCACCTTCGCCGATGCCACTTTGTATTTGTTGGTGTCGGAAGATGCCTCCGATCGCGATTTGACGCTGCGCGATGCGTCGAGTGGTG
Organism: Rhizomicrobium sp.; assembly: GCF_056722145.1. Taxonomy (NCBI): domain Bacteria; kingdom Pseudomonadati; phylum Pseudomonadota; class Alphaproteobacteria; order Micropepsales; family Micropepsaceae; genus Rhizomicrobium; species Rhizomicrobium sp. Next base: position 2,720 of record NZ_JBWZET010000216.1, read on the forward strand.
CCACGCTCCGCCTGTATCTGCCGGCGGAACGCACCAAGATGCTGCTGGTCGACCGCAAGACCGGCAGGGTTGAAGCGACTTACGACGCCCCCGCTTTGGATTCGGAAACAGAATGACTGTGATGTCCGCCCCTTCCCGTTCTCCGCGCCGACGCCTTCTCCTGGGTGTGGCGGCGGTCGCGTGGGCGCTGTCGGTCTGTACCGGTGTTGCCGGTGCGGCCGGCAGCGTACACCTCGAGCGCGGCGGGGAATCGATGGACATCGCCGCGATTTCCGACACCGTGGTGCGGGTCCATGTCTATCGCACCGGCAGGCCGGGGTTCCGCACGCCGGTGGTCGACCCCAAGCTGCAGGGCGGCGGTGTCGACGCCGATGTGCACCGCGAGGGCGAGGCCACCGTGCTCAAGACCGCCAAAATGAAGCTGACGGTGGTGGGTTCGCCGGCCGCGATCACCGTCTACGACGCCGCCGGGCACCAGCTTTTCCGCCAGCGCGATCCGCTCACCGAAGGCAGCCAGCATTACGCGGCGTTCGAGCACGACAGCCGCGAAAATCTCTACGGCATGCGCGGCATCGACATGCACGACAGTTCCGGCTCGCTCCTGCGCAATCAGGGCGCCACGGTCAAATCCGGCTCGCAAGGCGATGGCGGTGCGCCATGGTTCTTCACCACCCGCTACGGCACCCTGATCGATTCCGACGGCGGCAGTTTCCGTACCCGCGACGGCGTCGTGATGCTGAATGCGATTTCGCGTGACGATCTCGAATATTTCATCATGGTCGGGACCCCGCTCGAGACCATGGCCGGCCTTGCCGCGGTGAGCGGACGCCCGCCGTTGCCGCCGAAATGGACGCTCGGCTTCCTCAACAGCCAGTGGGGCGCTTCGGAGCAGGAAGTCCGCGATATCGTCGCCACCTATCGCGTCAAAAAGATTCCGCTCGACGGCTTCATTCTCGATTTCGATTGGAAGGCGTGGGGCGAGGACAATTACGGCGAATGGCGCTGGAACAGCAGTTCGGGCGCCGGCAATTCCCATCCCGATCTCTTCCCCAATGGCGCCAGCGGCGTGTTTGCGAAGGATATGGCCCGGCAAGGCGTCAAGCTCGGCGGCATCTTGAAGCCGCGGCTCCTGATCGATCAGCCCGGTGGGGTTGCAGCCCCGGAAGCGGCTGCGGCCTATGCCGACGCCCATGGCCTGTGGCACCCGAACGAGCCGGCGATCATCGATTACGTCACCGGACGGCCGGCGCGCGATCTCGATTTCACCAAGCCTGAAACCCGCGCCTGGTTCTGGAGCCATCTCGAACCGGCCTTCGACACCGGCATGGTGACGTGGTGGAATGACGAGGCCGACATCACCGATCTCGAGCGCGGTCATTTCTTCGAATACAACAACCTGCAATTCCTCGGCATGGGCCGCATGCTGTACGACGGCCAGCGTTCCCATTCCGATTCCCGGGTGTGGTCGCTGAACCGCTCCTTTTATGCCGGCGCCCAGCGCTACGGCTATGTCTTGTGGTCGGGCGACATCGAGACCGGCTTTGCCAGCATGGCGCGCCAGCGTTCGCGCATGATCGCCAGCCTCAACATCGGCGAGCCGCATTGGAGCATGGATTCGGGCGGCTTCAACGGCCATCCCACAGCCGAGAACTATGCCCGCTGGATCGAGTTCGCCACCTTCGTGCCGGTCGACCGGGTGCATGGCCTGATCGGCGAGAAGCGCCAGCCGTGGGTCTATGGCCCGGTGGCGGAAGCGGCCGCGGTCAAGGCGATCCGCCTGCGCTATGCGCTGCTGCCCTACACCTATTCCTACGAGCGCGGCGCCGCCGAGACCGGCGTCGGCGTGGTCCGGCCGCTGTTCTGGGTGTTTCCCGACGATCCCAAGCTGACCGACGACAGCGCAGCGTGGATGTTCGGCGACGCGCTGCTGGTATCGCCGGTGGTGGCGCCGGGCGAAACCGTGCACCCGGTCTACCTGCCGCGCGGCACCTGGTTCGATTACGCCAGCGGCCAGCGCCTGGCCGGCGGCAAGACGGTGGCGGTCAAGACCCATGCCGAGACCTGGGACGACATCCCGATGTTCGTGCGCTCCGGTTCGATTCTGGCAACGCAGGCGCCGCAGAATTTCATCGGCGAAGCGCCGGTGGACGAAGTGACACTCGACGTCTTTGCCGACGCACGACCGGCCCACTTCACCTATTACGACGATGACGGCGCCACCTATGCCTACGAAAAAGGCGCGTTCTATCGCCAAGCCATTACCGCTGCGGCGGACAAGCATGGCGTTGAGATCGCGTTCGCGGCATCCGAAGGCAGCTATCGCCCCGCCCTCCAGCGTTATGTGGTGCGCGTGCACGGGATTGCCGCCAAACAGGTGCGCGAGGACGGCACCCCGCACATCAAGGACTGGAAGACCGGCCGCGATCGCTTCGGCACGTTTACGGAAATTCGCATCGCTGCCGGCAAGGTCGTGCGGCTGGATCTGAACTGAGCAGACATTCAACAGGGAACTGGCAATGATCACAGCTGCACCGATCCCCACCGCCTCTGCCGGCAATGGCCGCCGCCAAGCCGGCATGGCCGCAATGGTGGTCAGCCTGTTCTTCGTCTGGGGCTTCGTGACCGTGCTCAACGATCCCCTGATCGCCAAGCTGAAGGGTCTGTTCTCGCTCAATTACGCCCAAGCGATGCTGACCCAGTTCGCCTTCTTCCTCGGCTATTTCATCTTCTCCATTCCCGCCGGCATCGTTCTCAGCCGTCTCGGCTATGTGAAGACGATCGTGCTCGGCCTCGTCATCATGGCGGCAGGCTGCCTGATGTTCGCACCGGCGGCGATGGCCGGGACCTATGCCGGATTCCTCGGCGCC
>NZ_JBWZET010000217.1:0-2625 GCF_056722145.1 Rhizomicrobium sp.
CCCACGCGCCTCGGAACCGGATCGCGGCCGTCTACAACGTGAACCGCTACCTCGCCGAGCGGAAGATCATGCTTCAGTGTTGGGCGGATATGCTCGACGCCTGGGTGAAGGGCGAATCCGCAAAAGAGCTGATCGCCGACGCGAAGCAGCGCGCTGCCGAGGTCCACGACGACGAGTTGGACGACGATCTCTGAACTACGCTCGGATCGCGTCTTTTCCGTCAGTTGTTGCCACTGGTGGCCGCCAGCGGGCGGGATCGGCGATCCAACGGTCGATGTCGGATTCGTGCCAGCCAGCGCCGTTGATGCTGATTTTTAGCTGGGCTGGGAACGTGCCCTCGGTGATCTTGCGGTAGATGGTGGACCGGGACAGGCCCGTGCGGGCGAGAACGGTTTTCAGGCGGACGATACGATCTGGGACAAGCATGGCTGCGCTGCCTCCTGCCGGGTGTTTCTGGCGATTACAGAGACCAGACAGAACGACGATTTATTGTTGTGCAATAGATATTTAGCGGTCGTAGTAGTGTGGCGTAGAGGCGGCAGAAAATAGGATAGTTCTACAGTCCGATGCCCAGACCTCTGCCGAGGTCGATGCCGTGATTGAAGGCAAGTTCCTGGCCGAGTCGCCGGCCCGAGTCGATCCCGATACCGAGGTCTTGCTTGCGGCTGGCGAGGATCGATTCAAGCTGCGGATCGCGTTCGAGGCTCTTCGCCATGTTGCCCATCGCCGACCGCGTGGCCTTGTAGCCGGACATGTCGCCTGCCTGATATTGGCGCTGGCTGGTGTGGCCGAGTTCCTGCCAGCGTTCCACGAAGCGGTCGGCGCGGCGCGGCGGATCGGTGCGCAGTTCGGTTTCGAGTTGGAGCGCGCGGACGGCGCGGTTGATCCGGCCGGTCGCCGCTTCCTGGGCGAGTTCCGGGTTCTTCTTATAGGCAGCTTCGGCATCGTGCGCGCCGTAGGGGCGCACTTTCTCGAAGACGTTGCGAGCCTCCTGCAATTCCTTCGCCTGCTCCGGGCTGGCTCTGCCACCCGGCTTCTGCATCTCGAAGATCGCGTCTACCGCTCGGGCATGGCGGACGAGCGCTTTGGTGCGGGCGCGACGCAGCGCCTCTTCCGGGGTTTCCGCCACCTTCCTTTCCGGGACTCCCCGTTCCGGCGCCTGCCTGCCATCGGTGGGCAGGCGCAGGCCGTCGAACATGCCGCGCACCTTCTCCGGCACGACCTTGCGCACGATTTCGGCTACGCGCTCGCGGAAGGTGATCCCGCGCCGCTCGGCATAGTCCTGCGCCGGTTCGTAGTCCGTCGCCATGTCCTTGGCCCGGTCGCGCGACAGGGTGCGGACAAGCCTGTTCTCGTCGGCGAAGTCATCGCGGCCATAGTGCAGGTCCATGCCGTCGCGGTGCCGCGACAGGGCGACGTAGCTGCCGTGGGCGTCCAGGCCCGGCGTCGCCAAGACATGGGTGCGATCCACGGTCATACCCTGCGCCTTGTGGATCGTTGCAGCATAGCCGTGGTCGATGCGGTCGTAATCCTTCAGGTCGAAGGCGACGGATCGGCCATCATCGGTCTGAACGGTCATGCTGGTGGCGCTGACCTGTTCGATGGTGGCGAGCGTGCCGTTCTTCACGCCGAGGCCGCGTTCGTTCCGCAGGAACATGACACGATCCCCGGCGGCGAAGCTGCGCGCGCCGCGTTCGACGGTTAGATAAACGTCCTCGCCCAATTCGCCCGCTTCCCGCATGCGGTCGCGGGCGGCCTCGTTGAGTTCCCGCACCTCGGCATTGGTGTGGGTAAGAATGATGCGGCTGGCATCCGGTGCCGCCTGCCGCTCACGATCCCAGCGGTCGATCAGATCGTCGCGCGCCTGCTCGCGCGATTGGGCTTCATGCAACATACCGTGACTGTCATAGGCATGGATCGCCGCGTCGGTCCTGCCGGTCGCCAAATCGCGCGTGGCGTCGCGCTGCCAATCCTCGCGCTGACGACGCACTGTTTCGATCTCGACGCCACCATGACGCTCATGGATCGAGCGGAAGGCGGCACCGGCTTCGATGGATTGGAGCTGCTGCGGATCGCCGACCAGAACGACCTTCGCTCCGGCTTCCGCCGCATGGGACAGCACGCGCTCCAACTGCCGCGTGCCGACCATGCCTGCTTCGTCGATGACAAGCACATCGCGGGAAGTGAGCACGTCGCGGCCCTGTCCCCAGCCGTGTTCCATACTGGCGATGGTGCGCGAGGCGATGCCCGATCCGCTTTCCAGATTCTCGGCCGCGATGCCGGACAGCGCGACGCCCCGGACCTCGTAGCCCGCCGCTTCCCAGGCTTCGCGCGCCACACCCAGCATCGCGCTTTTTCCCGTCCCGGCGTAACCGACCACGACGCCCAGATCATGCCCGTCCGTGACATGCGCCAGCGCCTCGGCCTGCTCTCCCGAAAGAACAAGGCCGCGCGCTTCCGCACGCGCCAGCGCCGTTTCGCGGTCCCTGTCGCCGACCTCATGGCGTTTCTTCTCGGCCATCAGTTCGGCTGCGCGGTGCAGGCGCTGTTCGGTCTCGATCATCTCGCGGGTGGTGAAGCGGTCCTCGACCCGCCCGTCTCTGCCATGTTCGACCAGTTCGGGCG
>NZ_JBWZET010000218.1:0-2842 GCF_056722145.1 Rhizomicrobium sp.
AGTTCTTCGCCGACGCGCTTGTTCTGGCGGGCGTGGATCAGGGTCAGGGCGCCGCCCTGTTCGCCGACGATGGCGCAGTGGCGGGCGGCCGCGCGCGCCACCATGCGGAAGAGCACGACGTCGCCGGGGGCGATGGCATCGAGCGCGACCGGCGCCAGGTGCCGCGCCAGACCGTCGCGCAAACTCTCGCCGGTCTCATCCCAATCGGGACGATAAGGCGGGATGGTTTCGGGCGCGTCGCCGTGACGTTCGCGCCAGATGCCGACGAGCAGGCCGAGGCAATCGCAGCCCACCCCTTTCAGCGAGGCCTGATGCACATAGGGCGTGCCGATCCAGCCGCGCGCGGCGGCGACGATGTCAGTTGCCATAGCGGCTGCCTCCATCGAGCGGCGTCGACGACGACACCGCGGCAAGCGCGGCATTGCCGCCGATCATGTAAGGGTGGCCGCGAAAATTGAGCGCGTTGGCGAACTTGGTTTTGCAGGTGGCAAAGGCATGATCGCAGCCCGGCGTGACGGTAAAACCATCGCCGACGCTCACCGCTTCGCTCATCGCCTGCCACAGCTCGAGGCCGCTCGCCAGCGTGTGACGCTTGACCTCCATGGCGCGGCCGGCGTTGGCGCCCGTGGTGAAGGTCAGCTTGCCGTGCGCGAACCAGCCATCGGCATAACCGCCAAGCCCCGCGGCGGTGAAGCGGCGAGCGTCGGCGACTGTCGCGACCGTTGCGGCGACCGCGGTGACCGCCACGGTGCAGCGCGCATCGCCGAGCACCGCATCGCAGCCGTGGGCAAAGACGCGGCCGACCGGCTGGTTGAAGGCTTGGGTCAGGCCGCGCACCTCGGCTTCGAACGCGCATTTGCCGCGCTTGACCTCGCCGAGGGTGCCCGACCGCATCAACACGCGCTGATCGGGCGCCGCCCAATTGACGCGCCAAATCTCGATTGCGGCATTGTCGAACAGGCCGGCGGCAAGATCGTGCTCATTGAGACTGGCCGACGTCAGCGCCCCCATCACCGACAGATTGTCGACCGACAGATCGGCGCCCGAGGTCACCTCGCCCGCCGTGAAGCCGGTGGCGGCGGCATAACTGACGGCATTGAAGGCGAGCGCGGTGTCGTGATCGGTGAAGCCGAGCACCAATCCGTCGCGGCGGGTGATCTTCCAGCACCAGGCGAGCGTCGTGGTGCCGGAGGACAGGTGCGTCTGCAGCGCGGGCGGCAGGGTTTTCATATCCGGATCTCCACCAGTGGAATGGAGGGAATTTCCCCGGCGCGGAAGCCGGCGAGATTGATCGACAGGGAGTCGGTGTCGAAACGCACCGGCACATCGAACTCGAATCCGGCGGCGACCGCAGCGCCGTTGGCGGGCGCGGTGGTGAAGGTGAGGACGCCGGTGGTGGGATCGACGCTGAAGGCCGTGGTCTCGACGCCGCCGACCGCCGCACGCACGCTGCCGGCGACCGGTTTGACGATGGCGCGGGCCCACGCCGCCGGGCCGGAGACATAGGTCTTCGTGAGCGCGAAGGATTTGCTGGTGCCGTCGCCCTGCCCCAGCGCCTGATCGAGCGGCGTCGGCGTCGCGGCGGGGGCGCAGGAGCGGAAGTCGGCAAAATCCTTGAATCGGAAACCGGTGAGCCGGCCCGAACGCGCCTCGAAGAAGCCGATCACGGCGTGGATATCGTCGAGCGTCTTGATGCCGTAGCCGACATCGTAGCGCCGGCGCGAATTCGCCCACACGCCATTGCGCTCCTCGTAGCCGGAGCCGAGGGTGACGATCTCGGTCTTGCGCTCGGGCCCGCCGGTGGAATGGAAGGCGATGGTGGTGGGAAAGCGGATTTCGTGGAAAGTCATGTCACAAATTCCTTTGTCCCCGCGCCAGGGCGCGCGACAGCATCGCCGCGATCTGCGTTTCCGATTTGAGGAAGCTGGTGGCGTCACGCGCGGTGACGTTGAGCGCGATCTGCGGCCGCGCATTGGGCACGATGCTTCCCGCCTCTGCCGGCACGAACATCTCGGGCCCGTTCTCGCCGACGAGATAACTGGTGCCGGCATCGACCGGACCGCCCGCCGCACGCGCCCCGCCGATCGGCAGGATCGATTCCACCAGGCTGGAGGCGACATCTTCGAGCGGCGACAGCATGAAGTCCTTCACCGCCAGCCGGTCGAGCGAGGCCAGCGTCGAAGCGACGAAATCGTCGATCGAGCCTTTGCCGCTGACGACGGCGCGGGCGATGGAATTCTCCATCGCGGTGAAGGTGCGATCGACCGCGTCCTGGATGGTTCGGGTGGCGGCGGCCACCGGACCGGCGGCGAAATCGGTAAGCGCCTTGCCGGCGCTGTCGAGCGGCGTGTCATTGGTCATGGGTCAATCCGGAAAGGCGGTCATCAGGGCTCGCAGACCGGCGCGATCGAGCGCGGGACGGCGCGGCGTCACCAGCGCCCGCCATTCGGCGAACGACAGCGACCAGAACACGGCGGGCGTGAGCTTCAGCCGGCCTAGCCCGACGGCGAGGACATCGTCCCAGCGAAAGGGCTGCCGGTTGCCTCTCCCGACAGGCCGGCGCGTTCGAACGCCTGCGCCACCGCGGCGACGAGGGTGCCGAGATCAACCGGCAGCGCCAGCACACCGGCAGGCGTGAGATCGTGCCCGCCGCCTTTCAGCAGCGCCGCCGCGACGATGGCGAGATCGCCGGCGCGGGCATGTTTCAGCCGCACCCCGATGTCGCCGAGGTCCGTGAGGCCGAGGCCGTCTTCGATGTCGGCAAGAGCGCCGAGCGTGAGCAGCAGGCGGAAGGATTTTCCGCCCGCCTCAAGCCCGGCCTCGCCACGAATGGCATTGGGCA
>NZ_JBWZET010000219.1:0-7005 GCF_056722145.1 Rhizomicrobium sp.
GGTGAGGCTCGATCCGGTGCTGTTCGAACAGGTGCTGTTCAACCTGCTCGACAACGCCGGCAAATACACGCCGGAGAATTCGCCGGTGATGCTCGCCGCCCGCCGCGACACCAATGCCATCCGTATCGAAATCGCCGACCAAGGTCCCGGAATTCCGCCGGAAGACCTCGAACGCATCTTCGACAAATTCTATCGCGTGTTGGCGGCCGACCGCAAACGCGCCTCCACCGGCCTCGGGCTTGCGATCGCCCGCGGTTTCGTGGAAGCCATGGGCGGCACGCTGACCGCCGGAAATCGCAAAGACCGCAGCGGCGCGGTCTTCACCATCACCCTTCCCATCGAGGCGTCATGAACCCTTTGCGCATCCTTGTGGTCGACGACGAACCGGCGATCCGGCGTTTCCTCCACACCTCGCTCGGCTCGCAGGGCTACACCGTCGTCGATGCCGAGGACGGCAATGCGGCGCTTGCCCAGCTGGCGCTCAATCCGGCGCCCGATGTCCTGGTGCTCGACCTCGGCCTGCCCGGCATGGACGGCTTCGAGATCATCCGCCGCGTCCGCGAGGCCGGATCGACGGTGCCGATCGTGGTCCTGTCGGTGCGCACCGATGAAGCGGGCAAGGTCAGGGCCCTCGATCTTGGTGCTGACGATTACGTCACCAAGCCGTTCGGCATCGAAGAGCTGCTCGCCCGCATTCGCACCGCGCTGCGCCATCGCTTGCAGCAGGAAGGCGAACGCCCCGTGTTCAAGGTCGCCGAACTGACCGTCGATCTGGTGCGCCGCGTCGTGACCGCCACCGGGGCCGAGGTCAAGCTGACGCCCAAGGAGTACGACATCCTGCGCCTGCTGGTGGCGCATGCCGGCAAGGTGCTGACGCACAAATTCATCCTGTCCGAGGTGTGGGGCACCGAAACCGACGTACAGTATTTGCGCATCTACATCCGCACCCTGCGCCAGAAGATCGAAACCGACCCCGAGCAGCCGAAGCTGATCCTGACCGAACAAGGCGTCGGCTATCGGCTCAAGGCGCCGGACTGACGCGTTGCCGAGAACAGAATGCCGGCGCCGACGAGGGCCGCGCTGATCGCCAGCCCGATGAACAGCGGCGGCAGCGCCAGATGGAAGACGAACCGTCCGCATACCGCGCCCAGCGTTGCGGCGGCCATCGACGCCGCCGCCCAGCGCCCACCAAGATGCCGCGGCCAGAATACGGCGAGCGCCATCGGCAGGAACACGCCGGCACCGCGCAGCGCCATCGACAAATAATTCCATGCCAGCACTTCGGAGCCGGCGTTGGCGAGCGCGATGGCGAAGGCGAGCCCGGTCACCGCCAGCACCGCGAAGCGGTTGAGCCACAATAGCGCCCGGCCGTCGCGCCAGCCGAGCAGGCCACGGCCGAAATCGCCGGCGATCATGGTGCCGATGCCGAGCGCCAGTCCGGCGATTGATCCGACCACGGAGAACAGGATGCCGGCCAGCCCGATGCCACCGATCAGCGGCGGCACTTCGCTGATGAGCCAAGCCGGCAGTGCATAAATCGCCGCCATCTGCGGGTGCGCCGCGTGCATCGCCATGCCGATCGCCACGCACGGCAGGCCCACCGGAATGCACAGCATCGCCGCCACCAGGGTGCCGCGCGCCGCGGTGGCGGAATCGCGGCCGGCGAAGATCGCCTGGATATAGGTCTGGGTGCAGATCATGCCGACAAGGAGCGCGATGACATCGGCGGCGGTCTCGGAAACGCCTCGCGCGAACGGATTGAACCACGGCGACAAGGGAAACGCCGCCGAAAAATCCGGCAACCGCGCCAGCGCCACCACCGCGGTGATGCCGGCCACCAGCAGTGCCAATCCGATCGCCCCCATTTTCAACAGCCCCGCCAATCCGGCGCCCTTGAGGCCGCCGAAGAAAACGGTCCCGAGCACCAGCACAGCAATGATCGCCCCCGCCTGCCAGGGCTCGAGCGCGAACACGACGCCGATCAGGGCGATGCCGGAAATCGCGCTCGCCACGGCGCTGAACAGGATGCCAAGCGATGAGGCCGCGCTGGCGATCAAACCGGCTGCTTGGCCGTAGTGGCGCGTCAGATATTGCGGCAGGGTTTCGAGACCCGAGGCGCGCAGCGGCCGCGCATAGAACAGCGCCATCACCACCAGCGCCAGCCCAACGCCGAGCGTGAACCACCACGCCGTCAGGCCGCAGGAAAACGCGAGTTGCGCAGTGCCGATGGTGGAAGAGCCCGCCACGCTGGTGCCGGCAATCGTACCGGCGACCATGCTGGTGCCCGCCCGCCGCCCGGAAAGCGAAAAGCCTTCCGCCGAGCCGACCGCCCGCGCCGCGTGTAGGGCCAGCGCCACGAACGCCGCCAGCGTCGCGAACAGCCCGATCAGGTGGCCGGAAGATAAAGTGAACACGCCAAGCTCCCGGCGCGGGCGATACACCCGGCCGGCGGCGCATTGAAAGCCTCAGCGTTGCCGCGCTTTATTGGGCCGCAGCCGGCGCGAATTGCGGCAAGTGCGAAATCCGCTCGATCACCAGATTCGACAGCACTGCCTCATCCTTGAGCGAGGGGTGATAATGGCAGGCCATCCAGTCGAGGCCGTTGAACACAACGGTTTCAAGATCGCCGATACCTTCGCTTTGCGCCAGCGCCGCCGCCGCTTTCATGTTCTCGGCGGTTTCGCCGTTATTGTTGTCGGGCGCCATCAGGATGATGTGGGCGCCGGGATATTTGGCGCGCAGCGATTTGATGAAGTCGGCGTAGGTGCGCACGTAATCGGCGTGCAACTCGTCGCGCGTCTTCCACTTTTCGCCCGCATTGAGCTGGGTGGAGAAATCATTGGTGCCGAGACCGACCACGACCACGTCGGGCGTCCAGCCGTCGTCGCTCGCGGCCACCGAATGGTCGAACAGCGAGAACTTGTAGAGATAGGGCAGCGTGTCGCCCACCGCCAATCCGTTGTAGTTGCGTACCATGCCGCGGCCGGAATAGGCGTTGATGCGATAGGCGGCACCGAAATGCTTGGCGACGGTCGGCCCCCAGGCGAGCGACGTATCGGTGGTGTCGCGCACGTCGTCGCTGGTGCAGACCTGGCCGCGGCTGATGTTGCCGTAGCCGACGGTGTAGGAATCGCCGATGAATTCGATCCGCCGCGCATAAGAGGGCGCCGGCAGCGCGTTGGACGACGACGGCACGAAAAAACCTTCAAAGCTGCCGGTGGTCGCCTGGGTCTCGCTTGATTTTTCCAGCCGCACAACGTGGCGGCCAGGGCCGAGGTCCTTCAACGAAACGGTCGTCTTGCCCGGCCGCGTCAACGTCAGCTTGTGAACGCCGTCGACCACGACATAGAGGTTGTTCTGGTCATCGTTGACCTTGAGGTCGACGGCATCCCCGGTGAAGGCGGCTTCGAAATAAACGCCCGGCCATTGATAGGTGTAGCTGACGCGGTCCGGCGCAGAAGCGAACCAGCCGCCGTCGCCGCTTGCCAAATGCTTGACGACACGCCCGCCAATGAAGGTGTCGAGCGCCACGCCATCGGCCAAGGCCGGCACGGTGAAGGCGGCCGCGGCGAGAAAAAAGGACAGCGCACGTCGCATGGAAAACCCCGGTATCAAGCCAGAGTTCTTATACGACAGCGCTTTCCCTGGTGCAGGACTGAAAAATGCCGCGGGGCCGCCGAAACGACCCCGCAGCCACCGTCATTCGCTTTCGCGCTTCTTCTGGTCGCGATTGCCTTCATTCGAGCGTTGGGACGAACCACCCGACGATTGACCGGACGACTGGCCGGACCCGTGCTGCGAGCCCTTGCCCTGGTTCTTCTGGTCCTTGCCGGTATGCTTGCCCTGCTGGTTGTTGTCAGCCATACGTTTCTCCTCTGTGTGGCCCGAAATAACGAGCCGCGCACCGGGAGTGTTCCGCCTGCGGACGATGTTTGAAACTGGCCGCCGCCTGCATGCCGGATCGGAGACCAACGGTAACCTTATCAGCCGTGAGGCGATGGAGGCGTCACGACCCGCTGCCGCGACCGTTCAAAGCGGGCGATCCCCGACCAGTTGAACGACAACAACGCCGTCGTCCCCGGCCGACCTGCCCCCGCCAGCGCCGGCGAGCGGTTGGCACATGTTTCCACAACCCGGGTCAGGGCCTCACTGGCAGTGGACAGTTCGATTTTCACGATCGGCTTGCCTGTACGTGGGAAAATCACGCGAATGTCCGTGGTTTCTTGGACATCAGGTGAGGGATCGATTGTGCCCGCCGCCAACACGCAGTCATGAATATCGCGTTTCAGCGGCTCGCGCGCCCGCTTGGAGGCCATCGCCGTCGGGACATCGCCCATCATCAACACGGTCCGCCACGGCGTCGCGACGGCCACACCGTCTTTGACGACCGGGCGATATTCCCAATCGCGGGCGCATTCCATGGCCCGCGCGTCCATCTCGGGATAGCCACTGGTATCGAGCACGCGAACGTCCGTCACCGTGCCTTGCGCGGTGATGGTGAAAGCGAGCGTCACCTCGCCGCCGATCCCTTGCGCATTCCATTCGGCGGGCCCGGTACATGTGTGCGGCTTGGTGGGTCCGGCGCCGCCATACGCGCTCGCAGCACAGATCGCCGCAGCAACAAGTGCGATAGCCGTCTTCATGGTGATGCCCCCCTCACGCGGCATGAGCATAGCCGTGGCAGAGGGCAAAAAACAGCCGTTAAGAACTCACCACCGCCAGCATGCGCGACACCGTGGTGCCGAGGCCGTGGAAGGCGTGCGGCCGCGCGGCGTCGTGGTAGACGCTGTCGCCCGGTTCGAGAATGAAACAGCGCCCGTCATAGGTGAATTCGATCAGGCCCGACAGGACGTAGCAGAATTCCTGGCCGTCATGGGTGATCGGCACCGGCTTCGGCGCGCCGGGATCGAAGGCAAGCAGGAACGGCTCCATGCGATGGCCTTCGGTGCCGGGGCGCGTCAGCGACTGATAGGCATAGCTCTGTTCGGTATCGCCCTGGTCGCCCGCGAAGGCTTCGCCGGCACGGCAGATGGTGAGCTGCTCCGACACCGTGGCGCCGCCGAGGAGGAGCCCCTCGGTCTTGGAGCCGAGCACGCGGCTGAGCTGGATCACCGCGCCGATCGCCGGCACCGCAGAGCCGTCCTCATAGGCCCTCAGCCGCTCGGGATCGATGCCCGCCAGCTGCGCCACCTGTTCGAGGCTCATATCCTGCGCCTCGCGCAGCGCCTTGATGCGTTGACCGACGTATTTGCGCATGGATCATCCCTCCCGCCGCGCCGGGACGATGCGGCCCGTGAGCGACCTTAAGTTCTGCCAATAGCGATCGATGGCGGGGCGCAAGTCCGCCGCCGACAGGCCCGACTTCTGGAAGCGGCGTTGCAGCGACAGGTACATGTTCAACGCCTCGTCGGAGAAATCCGGTTCGATGTTCACCACATGCCGCTTGCCGTCGAAAATCTCGTAGACGGGCCACAAGCCGGAGCGCACCGCGAGCCGCACCAGTTCAAGGCCCAGCGCCGGTTCCGACTTCCAACCGGTCGGACACGGCGACAGCACATGCAGGAAGCGGAACCCCTTCTCGGCGATAGCATAGGTGAATTTGCGGTGCGTGTCTTCCACATGGGCGAGGCTGACCGAGGCGGCATAGGGCACCCGGTGCGCCGCCATCACCGCCAGAATGTCCTTCTTCTGCTCGACCTTGCCTTCCAGGGTGTTGGAGGTCACCGCCCCTTGCGGCGTCGCCGAGGAGCGCTGGCCGCCGGTATTGCCGTAAATTTCGTTGTCGTAGCAGATGAACAGGATGTCTTCGTTGCGCTCGGCCGCCGCCGACAGGCAGGCAAAGCCGATGTCGAAGGTGCCGCCGTCGCCCGCCAGCACGATGATGCGGGTGGGTTCGTCGTTGAGCCGCGCCACCGCCGCCATGCCCGACGCCGCCGCGCAGGCTGAGGCGAAGGTCGTCATCAACGTCGGCACGCCGAACGTCGCTTGCGGGAAGGTGCCGCCGGCCACGGCGCCGCAACAGGCCGGGATCACCATCTGCACCGGCTGGTGGCCGACGGCGCGGCGCAGCATCTGCAGCGTGATCGACATGCCGCAACCGCCGCAATTGGTATTGCCTTGGCGGAAAATCGGTTCGGCGCGATCACGCTCGCTCTGGCAAAGACCGCCGAGGATGGGCTCGTTCATCACACCGCCTCCATCAGCATCGGCGCGCCGGTTTCGCAGCGGGCTTCGATATCCGCCACCATCTTGACGATATGCTCGGGACGGATGTCGCCGCCACCCATGCCGGCAAGATAATCCTGCATCACTGCGCCGGGATCGGCGAAGGCGCGGGTGTCGCTCCACAACACGCCACCGACCCCAAGCCCGATATTCCGATCGATCACCGCGATGCGCTTCTTGCCGGCATAGATCGCACGGATCGCGTCCACCAGCAGCGGCCGAAACATGCGGACGCGCAAGGAGCCGATTTTTTTGCCCTGGGCGCGAAGCGCATCGACCACGCGTTCCGCCGTGGTCGGAATGGTGCCCATCGAGACGATCACCGTCTCGGCGTCGTCACAACGGTACGGCACCAGGACATCGGGCGGACGGCGGCCGAAAATGGTCTCGAATTCATTCTGGATTTCGGCATAGACGGCCGGCGCGCCCAGCATCGCCTGGTGGTGCTGCAGCCGGTGCACTTCGGTCTGATGCGGCACCTCGATCTGGCCGAGGGTGTGGGGAACCTGCGCCAGGCGATGGGGAACATCCGTAGAGGGAAGAAAATCGTCGACCATGCCCTGCTCCGGCACCTCGATCTGCGCCGTGCGATGCGACAGGATGAAACCCTCCATGCACACCATCACCGGCATCATCACGCGCGGATCTTCGGCCAGGCGGAAGGCGGCGAGAACGGTGTCAAACACTTCCTGGTTATCGGCGCAGAAAAACTGGATGATACCGGCATCGCGCAACACCAACGCATCGCCGTGATCGGCCCAGATGTTCCACGGCGGCCCC
>NZ_JBWZET010000220.1:0-2979 GCF_056722145.1 Rhizomicrobium sp.
CGCCCTTCGGTCCCTCGTACCGGATCAGCACCACGTCGCCGGGCACGATCTTGTCGCCCAGAATGCCTTCGACCGCGGCCTCCTGGCTTTCGAAGATGCGCGCCGGTCCTGAGAGTGTCAGGTGCTCGGGGTCCACGCCGGCAGTCTTCACGATGCAACCGTCCTCGGCGATATTGCCGAAGAGCACCGCCAGGCCGCCGTCGGCGCTGAAAGCATGTTTCACATCGCGGATGACACCGCCCGCGCGGTCGAGGTCCAGTTCGGGATAGCGGGCACACTGGCTGAACGGCTGTGTTGTCCGCACTCCGCCCGGAGCCGCCCGGTAAAATTCCTGCACGGTGGGCGATGCGCCACGCTTCACGTCGATCCGGTCGATGGCTTCGCCCAGCGTGGGCGCGTGCACGGTGTGGGTCTGGCGATGAATCAGGCCGCCGCGGTCGAGCTCGCCAAGGATGCCGAAGATCCCCCCGGCGCGGTGCACGTCCTCGACGTGGACATAAGGCGTGGAGGGAGCAACCTTGCACAGGTGCGGCACGTGACGGGAGAGCCGGTCGATGTCCGTCATGGTGAAGGGCACCTCGCCCTCCTGCGCCGCCGCCAGCAGATGCAGCACGGTGTTGGTCGAGCCGCCCATCGCGATATCCAGCGTCATGGCGTTTTCAAAGGCATCGAAGCTGGCAATGCCGCGGGGCAGCGCCGTTGCATCGTCGCGCTCGTAGTAGCGCCGGGCCAGATCCACGATGGTGTGGCCCGCCTGCATAAAGAGCTTCTTGCGGTCCGCGTGGGTGGCGACAATCGTACCGTTGCCGGGCAGCGCCAGGCCGAGGGCTTCGGTCAGGCAGTTCATGGAGTTGGCCGTGAACATGCCGGAACACGATCCGCAGGTGGGGCACGCCGAACGCTCGTACTCTTCCACGTCCGCATCGCTGACCTTGTCGTCGGCGGCAACCACCATGGCGTCGATCAGGTCGAGAGCCTTCACGATGTTGCCCTGCTGCATCTTGCCGGCTTCCATTGGCCCGCCGGAAACAAACACGGTGGGAATGTTGAGCCGCATCGACGCCATCAGCATGCCCGGAGTGATCTTGTCGCAATTCGAGATGCAGACCAGCGCATCGGCGCAGTGGGCGTTCACCATGTACTCAACCGAGTCGGCGATCATCTCGCGCGAGGGCAGGCTGTACAACATGCCGTCATGGCCCATGGCGATGCCGTCGTCGATGGCGATGGTGTTGAACTCCTTGGCCACGCCGCCGGCCTTTTCGATCTCACCGGCGACCAGCTGGCCCAGGTCCTTCAGGTGCACGTGGCCGGGAACAAACTGCGTAAACGAGTTGGCGACAGCGATGATGGGCTTGCCGAAGTCGCCGTCCTTCATCCCGGTCGCGCGCCACAGACTGCGCGCCCCGGCCATATTGCGTCCGTGTGTCGAGGTTCGTGAACGATAAGCGGGCATGGCCTTATCTTAACCCCGGGGCTGTACGGCCGCCCCGGCACGGGGTGGCGCCCCGTAGCGGCAGCAGGAGAATAGCCCAGAGCAAGCGAAGCGCCGCTCTGGGAATGTGCGCAAAAGAACAGGAAAGCGCCCCGATGGGGCGCTGTGAATGGACGGGTTCGACAAAGCCTTCTTCATTCAATCGCGCCAGCGCCGGTTGGTAAGGCACGGCTACGCGCAGCCGCCACGATACACTGAAATGTGGACAGGGCGCGGCTTTCACCGTGCCTCAAAGGACGCAAATCCCGCAGCCGCGGGAAATCCCGATCAAGCTTGCCGCAGTCTCGAAAATCGACTGCGATTTGGTGACCGAATGTTTGAGAACCTTACCGAAAAACTGCAGCGCGCCTTCAAAAACCTTCGCGGCCAGGGCACGCTCTCCGAAGAAAACATCGCCGAAGCCCTTCGCGAGATTCGCGTGGCGCTGCTCGAGGCCGACGTCAACCTCAACGTAGCGAAGGACTTGATCGAGCACATTCGCGAGAAGGCCGTCGGCACCGAAGTGTTGACGGCTCTGTCGCCCACCGAACAGGTCATCAAGGTGGTCCGCGACGAGCTGGTCGCGCTTTTGGGCAAGGACACGGCGCGATTCAAGTTCGCCTCGCAGCCTCCCACGGTCATTCTGATGGCCGGACTGCAGGGTTCCGGTAAAACAACCACCACCGGCAAGCTGGCGGCATGGCTCAAGAAAGGCGGCCACCGACCCATGCTGGTTTCGGTCGACGTCTACCGCCCGGCCGCGCGCGAACAGCTCAAAGTGGTCGCCAAATCCATCGACGCAAAGCTCTACGAAGGCGACCAGAAGGGCGAGCCCGCCGGATCGGCGCTGGTCGAGCGGCTGGCCGGCGAAGCCCGCCGCGAGGCCCGCAACATGGGCTGCGACACGCTGATCGTCGACACCGCCGGCCGTCTGCATGTGGACGAAGAGCTGATGGGCGAGATGGAGCAGCTCAAAAAGCTGCTTAACCCCTCGGAGATTCTGTTTGTTGCCGACGCCATGACCGGCCAGGACGCCGTGAATTCTGCACAGGATTTCCACAAGCGCCTGGGCCTCACCGGCGTTGTCCTGACCAAGATGGACGGCGACGCCCGCGGTGGCGCGGCGCTTTCTATCCGCCACGTGACCGGCCAGCCCATCAAGTTCATCGGCACGGGTGAAAAGCCCGACGCTTTCGAGCCATTCCATCCCGACCGCATCGTAGGGCGCATTCTGGGCATGGGCGACATTCTTTCTCTCGTAGAAAAGGCCGAAGCCACGCTCGACCGCAAGAAATCAGAGGAGTTCGCCAAAAAGGCGCTGCTCGGCGACGGCTTCTCGCTCGAGGACTTCCGCGAGCAGCTCCGCCAGATCAAGAAGATGGGCTCGATGGAGAGCATCCTCAAGATGCTGCCCTCGGTCGGCCCCTTCGCCGGCATGCAGCAGGCCGCGAGCCAGGTCGATGAGAAGCAGTTCGTGCGGCTGGAGGCCATCATCAACTCGATGA
>NZ_JBWZET010000221.1:0-16082 GCF_056722145.1 Rhizomicrobium sp.
GGCTGATGGCGAGCGAGCCGTTGAGCGCCCCGTTAAGAAGGGCGCGCGTCAGCTTGATCGGCATGCGCTTGCCGCCGTCCGACGCCGGACCGCCGTTCCACCCCGTATTGACCAGCCAGCAGTCGCAATCGTGCTTGTCGATCAGGTTGCGCAGCAACGCGCCGTAGACGGACGGATGCAGCGGCATGAAGGGCGCGCCGAAACAGGTCGAAAACGTCGGCGCCGGTTCCTTGCCGAGGCCCTTTTCGGTGCCGGCAAGCCGCGAGGTGAAGCCCGACAGGAAGTGGTACATCGCCTGGCTCGGCGTCAGTTTGGCGATCGGCGGCAACACGCCGAAGGCATCGGCCGTCAGCATGATGACGTTGGAGGGCTGGCCGACGCGGCCCGTCTCCGAGGCATGCGGAATGTAGTGGATCGGATAGGCGGCGCGGGTGTTCTCGGTATAGCGGTCGTCGTCGAGATCGAGGATGCCGGTCTCGGCATCGCACACCACGTTTTCCAGCACCGTGCCGAAGCGCTCGGTGGTGGCGTAGATTTCCGGCTCGGCGTCGCGTGACAGGCGGATCACCTTGGCATAGCAGCCGCCTTCGAAGTTGAAGACGCCGTGCTCGCCCCAGCCATGCTCGTCGTCGCCCACCAGCATGCGCGAGGAATCGGCCGACAGCGTCGTCTTGCCGGTGCCCGACAGGCCGAAGAAGATGGCGACATCATCCTTGTCGCCGACATTGGCCGAGCAATGCATCGGCATCACGCTCTTGGCCGGCAACAGGAAGTTGAGGATGGAGAACACCGACTTCTTCATCTCGCCGGCGTAGGAGGTGCCGGCAATGAGAACCATGCGGCGGGTGAAATCGAGCGCGATGATGGTCGGGCT
Source organism: Rhizomicrobium sp. (assembly GCF_056722145.1). Classification (NCBI taxonomy): domain Bacteria; kingdom Pseudomonadati; phylum Pseudomonadota; class Alphaproteobacteria; order Micropepsales; family Micropepsaceae; genus Rhizomicrobium; species Rhizomicrobium sp. Next base: position 875 of record NZ_JBWZET010000221.1, read on the forward strand.
GACGCTGCCGTGCTTCTTGGGATCGGCCTTGAAGCCGGGCAGGTCGATGATGGTGAAGCTGGGCTCGAAATACTCGAGCGCATCCGATTGCGGCCGGATCAGCAGGTGCCGGATGAAGAGCGAATGCCAGGCGAACTCGGTCACCACCCGCACCGGCAGGCGATGGGTCGGATCGGCGCCGCCCCACAGATCCTGGACGAACAGCTCCTTACTCTTGGCATACTCCATCATGTCGGCGTGCAGCGCCGCGAAGTGCTCGGGCGTCAGGGCCTTGTTGTTGTCCCACCACACCTTGTCGGCGGTGAGATCGTCCTTGACCACGAACTTGTCGGTCGCCGAACGGCCGGTGTGCTGACCAGTAAGCACCACCAACGGACCGCCGCGCGCCAGAATGCCTTCCTTGCGGCCGATCGCCATCTCGTAGAGGGTCGGAGTCGACAGGTTGCGGTAAACGGCCTTGAGGTCCTTGAGGCCATGCTGCTCCAGTTGGGCACCAAATTCCGACATTCCGACCCCTCTTGCGTCGCGTTTGCCGCGCCACGCTATGTTTCGGTTTGTTTCACCGCAATGGGAGAAACTAGACGTTTATTTCTCGGATCGGATCGGCAATTCATAGGGTCGGGATTGTCGCAGGACCGCCAGATTGTTGCGCGAATGAGGCGTTCGCCCGGACGCGGGAATGCGCTAAGACCGCAGCATGAGCTTGTCCGAGACTGATTTGGAGCGTTACGCCCGCCACATCGTGCTGCGCGAGGTCGGCGGCACCGGCCAGGCCAGAATCGGCGCCGCCAAAGTGCTGGTGATCGGGGCGGGCGGCCTGGGCAGCCCGGTGATCCTTTATCTCGCCGCGGCTGGGGTTGGCACCATCGGGATCGTCGATTTCGACGCCGTCAGCCTGTCCAATCTGCAGCGCCAGATCGCCCACCGCACCGCCGACATCGGCCGGATGAAGACCGATTCCGCCCGCGACAACGCCCTGGCGCTGAACCCGCATGTGACCATCGTTCCACATCGGGTGAAGCTGACGCCGGAAAACGCCAGCGCCTTGATTTCGGGCTACGATATCGTCGCCGACGGCTCCGACAATTTCGCCACCCGCCACCTCATTGCCGACACCTGCCATTTCGCGGGCAAGACCCTCGTCAGCGCCGCGGTGGCCGAGTTTTCCGGCCAGCTCGCCACCTTCAAGCCGGCGGGGCGGCCCTGCTACCGCTGTTTCCTGCCCGAGGCGCCGCCGATGGGCGCGGTGCGCCCGTGCACCGAAGCGGGCGTCCTGGGGGCCGCGGCCGGCGTCATGGGAACCCTGCAAGCCTTGGAAATCTTGAAAGAAATCACCGGCGCCGGGGAAACCTTGGCGGGCCGGCTGCTGATTTACGACGCCCTCGACACCCGCTTTCGCACCGTGACCTTGAACCCCGATCCCGATTGCCCGCTTTGCGGGTCATCCCCACGGATTTCCCGCGGCATTTGAACTGCCTTTTACCGGCACTTAAGCCCCCGATTGGTACGGTTCCAAACGCCCAAGGGGCCGATCATGTCGAATGTGCATTTCGAGATTTTCAAACGCCAAGGCGCCGGCAGCTGGAGTCTGGTCGAAGTCCGTGAAAAGCGCGACGAGGCCCTCAGCTATGCCAACGATCTGGTCGCCAACGGCGCCACCGGGGTCAAGGTCATTAAAGAGACCCTGAACGAGACGACTGGAGATTATTTGTCTTTGAAGATTTTTGAGCACGGCGAGGTCAAAGCCAAGGCCCGGTCGAAACACGAAGACATCCCGAGCGCGCCATGTTTCAGGCCTGACGATCTCTATTCCTATCATGCCCGCAAGACGATCGCCGTGCTGATCCCCGACTTCCTCGCCCATCACAAGGTCACGGTCACCGAACTCGGTCATCGCGCCGATTTGCTCGAACGGCTCGAAGCCACCGGCACCCTGTTGCAGCATGCCATCCAGCGCGTTGCCGTTTCCCAGGCCGCGAGCGGCGAGAACCAGCTCGCCCATATCATTCGCGGTTTGCATGATCTCACCACCCAGATTTTCCATCGCGTCTATCGCGATGCCGAAAAGGGACGTTTCGCGGCCTGCAAACCGGGCCAGTTCGTGCCGCTGGCCGCCAAGTTGATGGATGCGGGCGACGGCAAGTATCTGCTCAATGGCGCCGTCGCCAAATACCTCAAGGACGCCAAAAGCTGGGACGACAAGGTCGCCATGCTGATTGGGCTGATCGACGAGACCCGGGAGCCGACGCCGGGGGCGCAGCTCCTCCTCGCCGTCATCGATAACCTGATCTCGGAAATCCTCGGCGGCCCCGCCGGGCTCAAGGAGTTGATTGGCGCCAAGACCAGTCACGGCGAAGCCCTGATGGCATTGGTCAAACTGTTCCTCGGCCGCGAACCCGACGTGTGCGAAGGCCGCGACGGCCTGACGGCTTTGACCAAAGAGTTCGCCGCCGACACCCTGCCCAACGCACGGGTGGCGATTGCCCAGCGCATCATCGCCGAAATCCGCTCGTTCAAGCGGCTGGCACCGGAATCGCTGGAAGACGAACTGCGCACCCTGCGCCAGATCGCCAATCTCGTGGTGATGGGCATCGGCAAATACTTGAGCCACGAAGAACTGATCGCCGCCTTCGTGCTCAGGAGCCAGCGCCTCGTCACCAACGAAACCCTGGCGCCGTATCTCAACGGCGAATCCCCTGACGTCAAGCTCGACCGCATCCTGTTCGTCGAAGAGAACGTCATCGGCGCCGAGAACAAGCGCCGGTTGGCGGATTTCATCACCCCGATCGTCACCGGGCCGCAGTTCGAGGAGATGTATCAATCCTCCAAGCTGCCGCTGGTGCAGCGCCTGCAGCAGCTCGCGGCCTTGCGCGACCGCGTCATGGGTTCCAATTTCCAGGAAAACCAGAAAGCCGAGATCGCCGACACCATCGACAAGGTCGCCGCCGCGGTCGAGGCGCGCAACCGGCTGTTCGAATCGATCGACAAGCGCAACGCCGGCCCGACCGAAAAGGCCTTCACCCTGATCAAGCTGTTGGCGTCCAATTCGCTGACTGCGCCGCGGCTCGCCGGGCGGGCGCGCGACATGGTGATCGGTTATGCCGCAAGGCCCGGCTTTCTTTCCGGCTATATCGCCCAGACCAGCCCGAACGGCGCCCCGGCAGATCGTGACGCCATGGTCGCCGACCTGATGCGCCTGCTGGAACGCGCCGGCATCACACCCCAGACGGGCTTGAAGAACATCGCGGCGTAACGGACGATCAGTGTGCCGCGTCCCAGTTGGCGGCGGCGCGCGCCTCCACGGTCAACTTGACGCTCAGCGGCACCGCCGGCAGCGGCGCTCCTTCCATCACCGTGACCGCGACGCGCCGGGTTTTTTCCTCTTCGGCGGCGGCGGCTTCGAACACCAGTTCGTCATGCACCTGCAGCAGCATCTTTGCTTTCAGCCCGGCCGCGGCAAGCGCCTCCGGCATGCGGATCATGGCGCGGCGGATGATGTCGGCGGCGGTGCCCTGGATCGGCGCATTGATCGCGGCGCGTTCAGCGCCGCCGCGAAGCCCCGGCACCTTCGAGGCGATCTCGCGGATGTGAATGCGCCGGCCGAACAGGGTTTCGACATAGCCGTGCGCGCGCGCGTAGGCCTTGGTCGAATCCATGTAATCGCGGATGCCGGGGAAGCGGGCGAAGTATTTCTTGATGTAGTCGTCGGCCTCGCCGCGCCCGATGCCGAGCTGGGCCGCCAATCCGAACGAGGAAATGCCGTAGATGATGCCGAAATTGATCGCCTTGGCACGGCGGCGCACATCCGACGGCATGTCCTTCACCGGCACGCCGAAAATCTCCGACGCCGTCATGGCGTGAATGTCGAGGCCATCGGCGAACGCCTGCTTCAATTGCGGGATGGCGGCGATGTGCGCGAACAGCCTGAGCTCGATCTGGCTGTAATCGGCACTGATGAGGAGTTTGCCGGCCGGCGCCACGAATGCCTGACGGATCTTGCGCCCCTCGGGCGTGCGGATCGGGATGTTCTGCAGGTTGGGATCGGTGGACGCGAGCCGCCCGGTCGCCGCCGCCGCCATCGCGAACGAGGTATGGACGCGGTTCGTCTGCGGATTGACATGGGCCGGCAGCGCATCGGTATAGGTGCCGCGCAATTTTGCCAGCGTTCGCCAGTCGAGCACCTTCTGCGGCAACTCATGACCCTGCGCCGCCAAGTCTTCCAGGATGCTGGCATCGGTCGACCAGGCGCCGGTCTTGGTCTTCTGGCCGCCGGCAAGCTTCATCTTGTCGAACAGAATTTCGCCGAGCTGCTTGGGTGAGGCGACGTTGAATTTCTCCCCCGCCAGCGTGCCGATTTCCTCTTCCAGCTTCGCCATGTCGGTGGCGAATTCGTTCGACAGCCGGCGCAACAGGTCGCTGTCGATGGCGATGCCGGCGCGCTCCATGGCGGCGAGCACCGGCATCAGCGGCCGTTCGAGGGTCTCGTAGACGGTGCGCTTTCGCTCCGCCATCAGCCGCGGCTTGAGCAGCATCCAGAGGCGCAGCGTGACGTCGGCATCTTCCGCCGAATAACGCGTCGCTTCGGGAATGGCGACGCAATCGAAGGTGACCTTGTCCTTGCCTTTGCCGGCGACGTCGGTGAACGAAATCGGCTTGTGCGACAGGTGCAATTCCGACAGCTCGTCCATGCCGTGGCCCTGGCGGCCGGCGTCGAGCACATAGCTCATCAGCATGGTGTCGTCGAACGGCGCGATGCGGATGCCCCGCTGCAGCAGAATGACGTAATCGTATTTGAGATTCTGGCCGATCTTGAGCACCGCGTCGTCTTCGAGCAGCGCCTTCAACTGGCCGAGCAGAACGGCCTCGCGCATCTGCAGGATCGTGGGCGAGCCCATCAGATCAAGGCCACCGGAGGGAACGTGGCCGCACGGCACGTAGCAGGCTTCGCCCGGCCCTAGCGCCAGCGAGACGCCGCACAGCCGGGCCTGCATGGCATCGAGCGAGGTCGTTTCGGTATCGACCGAGACATAGCCCTGCGCCCGCGCTTTGGCGATCCAGGCATCGAGCCGTTCGGGACTGGTGACAGTCTCGTAGCGGGCATGATCGATCGGCGCCAAAATCGCGGCGCGATCGGCGACGACGCCGATACCGCCGGCCGGTTCTGTCGCCAACTGCTTGTCGCTTTCGGCGGTCAGCGCGACCTCGGCCACCAGCGCATCGGGCTCGCCGACGCCGTAATGGGCAATGGCGCGCTTCTTGAGCGTGGCGAATTCCATCGCCGTGAGGAAGGCGATCAGATCGGCCGGCACCGGCTCGCGCACCGCGAAGGTGTCGGCGGCTTCGGCCACGGCGACGAGATCATCGAGCGTGACCAGCTGGCGCGAAATGCGGGCCTTGTCGGCGTTGGTCAAAAGCGATTCGCGCCGCTTGGGCTGCTTGATCTCGCCGGCCCGGGCCAAGAGCGTGTCGAGGTCACCGAAACCGTTGATCAGCTCGGCCGCGGTCTTGATGCCGATGCCCGGAACGCCCGGCACATTGTCGGTGGAATCGCCGGCCAGCGCCTGCACGTCGACGACTTTCGACGGCGGCACGCCGAATTTCTCCATCACCTCGGCGGAGCCGATCGCCTTGTTCTTCATGCCATCGAACAATTGCACCTGGCCGTCGACGACGAGCTGCATCAGATCCTTGTCGGAGGAGACGATGGTGACCCGCGCGCCGGCTTCGCGTGCCAGACGGGCATAGGTGGCGATCAGATCGTCGGCTTCGAAACCGGCGAGTTCGACGCACGCCACTCCGAACGCCCGGGTCGCATCGCGCACCAGCGGAAACTGCGGGATCAAGTCTTCCGGCGGCGGCGGCCGATTGGCTTTGTATTCGGGATAGATGTCGTTACGGAATGTGTGCTTGCCGGCGTCGAAAATCACTGCCAGATGGGTCGGCACCTCGCCGTCCTTCATGTCCTCCAACAGCTTCCACAGCATGTTGCAGTAGCCGGAGACCGCACCGGTCGGCAGGCCGTCGGACTTGCGCGTCAATGGCGGCAAGGCGTGATAGGCGCGGAAGAGATAGCCCGAGCCGTCGATCAGATAGAGGTGGTCACCCGAATGCAGCGCGCTCAATGGGCCTCGGCCCCGTCCTTGAGCACATATTTGCGGTCGCAATAGCCGCACTCGACGAAGCCTTCGTCGCCCATTTCGAGCCAGACCTTGGGATGGCCGAGCGGGCCGCCGCCACCATCGCAGGCGACGCGGGTCTCGCTCACTTCGATCACTTCGGGGGCTTCGGTCGTCATCTTGTCGTGTCCTGGGGCGCGGGCTGAATCATAGCCAGCCGCGGGGGTTAGGCAACCCGCTTTGACGCCCGGAAAACCGGGGCTAAGGTCGGGCTATGGTCAAGTTGAATCGCATTTACACCCGCACCGGCGACGACGGCACCACCGGGCTGGGCGACGGCACACGGGTCGGCAAGGACGCCCTGCGGCTCGAAGCGATGGGCGCCGTCGACGAAGCCAATGCCGCCTTGGGCCTCGCCCGGCTCGCCGCCGATGGCGCGGTGGATGCGATGCTAGCGCGCATCCAGAACGATCTCTTCGATCTCGGCGCCGATTTGTGCGTGCCCGAAACCGAGGGCGAAAAAGGCCCGCACTTGCGCATCGTGGCGGCCCAGGTGGAGCGGCTCGAACGTGAGATCGACGCCCTCAACGAAACGCTGGCGCCGCTGACCTCGTTCGTGCTGCCGGGCGGCACGCCGCTCGCCGCCGAATTGCACCGGGCCCGCACCATCGTGCGCCGGGCCGAACGGGTGATGGTGGCGCTGGCCAAAACCGAACCGGTCGGCGCCGCGGCACTGGCCTACATCAACCGGCTGTCCGACCATCTGTTCGTGCTCAGCCGCAGCGCCAACGCGGGCACCGATGTGCTGTGGGTGCCGGGGAAGAACCGAAGCGAATAGCGAATAGCGAATAGCGAATAGCGAATAGCGAAAGAAAGGGCGCTCGGCGTTGGATTTGCGTCAAGCCACCCATTCGCACCTGGCTATTCGCTCTTTCCTTGATGTCCCGCGAGAAAAGCGATGAGGACGCCGACAAAGCCGGTCGCCATTGCCGGCACCGCCAGCACCGCCAGGACGCCGACCGCGACGACATGCGGTGTCGTCCGGTTGAGCCAGGCCACGAAGGCGTTCACCGCGCCGGCGTCGAACAGCGTCCAGATTCCCTGGAACGAGTGCCATGTGATCTGGCCCTGCTCGAGCGACGTCATCATGTCGCCGCCGAGGAAGATGAGCCCGATCGCGAGCAGGATCAGTCCGACGTAACTGAAGAATGTGCGCATGTGAAACCCCCAGCCCGAGCGTAGACCTAGCCCGCGATTGTGACGCTATTCGGCACGGGCACAAGATCGTTTCGACGGGTTAACCATCCGCGGGCCGCTATTTCTCCGGATAGGGCGTGCCGTCGCGGTGGGTGTAGCTGCCTTTCCGGCCATCCCAGACGAGATCGCAGTCGGGGTAGTAGCAGGTGTCCTTGTCGTCCGGCGTGCGGGTGCCGACTTCGAGCACGGTGGCGGGCGCCGCGCCGCGGTTGACGAGGTGATGGCCGTTGGCATCGTTCGCCTTGAACGCGGCGCTGTCGCCGGCCTTCAGGAGATGCTCGCCGGCCTCGTCGATCAGCACGACTTCGCCCGCGACGACGAAAATGAACTCGTCCTCTTCCACATGCCAATGACGCTGCGCCGACCACACGCCGGGCATCAAGGTGAGAAGATTGACGCCGAACTGGGTCAGCCCGCCGCCATCGCCGAGCTGCTGGCGCACCCGTTCCAGGCAGGGCGTGTCGTAAGGCGCGGGATAACGCGTGCCGCGGCGTTCGGGAGCGGTTGTGATCTTGGGCATGTCATCCCGCCTTTCTGCGCGATTCAATCTGCGGCAAAGAAATCGACAGTTGCGCATCCATCTTCGCCAACGCCTCGTCGATCACCCACATGTGGGAAGAATGATGTAAATCAAGCAGGCGCCGCACTGAATTTTCCGGCATCCGCAACTCGTTGGCAAGGCGCGAACGAGTCCACCCCTGTTTGCGCATGTTTTCATAAACGGCAAGTTTGGCGGTCACCAGCGACGGCAACACGACACGATCACCCCGAAATGGCGGCCGCGGGATCGGCTTTCCCGCCTTGACGTACCCTTCGAGGGCGGCGATCAGGCAATCCTGTGCGTTCTCAAACGCCTCTGCTTTGCTCTTTCCCTCGGTAAGGGCCTCAGGAATTTGCGGAAAGCGGACGAGCCACCAGCCGTTATCCTGGCGCTCCAGCTTATAGGGATAGCCAAACGCAACATTGCCCATTTACGACTCCAACTCCTGGCGTGCAATTCCAAGCTGATCGAGCATGGCCTTGAGCAGCCCCGGCCCGATTTCCTTGCGGCGATCCTTTAGCGTGGTGAAGCGGTTTCCGTAATAGAGACGGCCGTGGCTACCCTTGCCGCGCCCCGCTTCGAAGTAAGCTGTGACGCCGTTGCGACGAGCCAGTTTGCGCAGCAAGCGCTCGAATTCATGGCCATTCACACAAATATGTTCGCACAGATATGTGCGATTGTCCAGTCCCAAACACAGCCCAAAACAAAACCGCCCGCGGGGATCGGTCCCACGGGCGGTTTCGTTTGGCTTTAACCGGCAGGCTTACTCGGCCTTGGGTTCTTCCGGCTTGCCACCGTCTTCGTGATGGCCACGGCCGTGGTGATCGCGACGGCCACGACCGCCGCCACGATGCTCGCGATGGCCGCCACCGGCGCCGCCGGTTTCTTCGGCTTCGGCGCCTTCCTTCTTGAACTGGTCGGAAATGTCGGCGCCGGTCGCCTGATCGACGACCTTCATCGACAGGCGCACCTTGCCGCGATCATCGAAGCCGAGCAGCTTCACCTTGACGGTGTCGCCTTCCTTGACGATGTCGGTGGTCTTGGCGACGCGCGCCGCCGCCAGTTCCGAGATGTGGACGAGGCCGTCGCGCGGACCGAAGAAGTTCACGAAGGCGCCGAAGTCCATCACCTTGACGACCTTGCCGTCGTAGATCTCGCCGACTTCCGGCTCGGCCACGATCGAACGGATCCACTTAAGGGCGGCGCGAATCGACTCGCCGTCGGCCGACGCGATCATCACCGTGCCGTCGTCTTCGATGTTGATCTTGGCACCGGTCTTTTCGACGATTTCGCGGATCACCTTGCCGCCCGAGCCGATCACTTCGCGGATCTTGTCGGTCGGGATCTTGATGGTCTCGATGCGCGGCGCATGTTCGCCGAGTTCCGAGCGGCTGTGGTCGATCGCCTTGGCCATCTCGCCGAGGATGTGCAGGCGGCCGCCCTTGGCCTGATCGAGCGCGATGCGCATGATCTCTTCGGTGATGCCGCCGATCTTGATGTCCATCTGCAGCGAGGTGACGCCGGCTTCGGTGCCGGCAACCTTGAAGTCCATGTCGCCGAGGTGATCTTCGTCACCGAGGATGTCCGACAGGACGACATAGCGCTCGCCTTCGAGGATCAGGCCCATGGCGATGCCGGCGGTCGGCTTGGCCAGCGGAACGCCCGCATCCATCAGCGCCAGCGAGGTGCCGCACACCGTCGCCATCGACGAGGAGCCGTTGGACTCGGTGATTTCGGAGACCACGCGCAGCGTGTAGGGGAACTCTTCCTTCTTCGGCAGCATCGGGTGGATGGCGCGCCACGCCAGCTTGCCGTGACCGATTTCACGCCGGCCCGGCGACGACATGCGCCCGGTTTCGCCGACCGAATAGGGAGGGAAGTTGTAGTGCAGCATGAAGTGCTGCTTGTAGGTGCCTTCGAGGCTGTCGATGAACTGCTCGTCTTCGCCGGTGCCGAGGGTGGCAACGACGAGGGCCTGGGTTTCGCCGCGGGTGAACAGCGCCGAACCATGGGTACGCGGCAGCACGCCGACCTGCGCCACGATCGGACGCACGGTGACGAGATCGCGTCCGTCGATGCGCTTCTTGGTGTCGAGCACCATGTTGCGCATGACCTGGGCTTCAACCGCGTGCCACACCGAATTGAACTTCTGATCGTCGAGCTTGCCTTCGCCGGTAAACTCGGCGGCGGCCTTGGCCTTGATCGCGTCCTTGGTGGCGTAACGGGTCTGCTTCTCGGAGATATGGAACGCGGCCAGAAGATCGGCGGCGACGAAGGCCTTGACCTTCTCGATGATCTCCTTGGTGTCGTTGACCGGAAGATCGCGCGGCTCCTTGGCGGCCTTCTCGGCGAGACGGATGATCATCTCGAGTACCGGCTGCATCGACTTGTGGCCGAACATCACGGCGCCGAGCATCTCGGCTTCGGAAAGCTCCTGGGCTTCGGATTCCACCATCAGCACCGCGTCGTGGGTGCCGGCGACGACGAGGTCGAGCTTGGACTCGGGCGCCTTGTCGATCGGGGTGTTGAGGACGTATTCGCCGTCAATGAAGCCGACGCGGGCGCCGCCGATCGGACCCATGAAGGGAATCCCGGAAATCGTCAGCGCCGCCGAGGCGGCGACCAGGCCGAGAATGTCGGGGTCGTTCTCCATGTCATGGGAGAGCACGGTGATGATGACCTGGGTCTCGTTCTTGTAGCCGTCGGCGAACAAGGGACGGATCGGGCGGTCGATCAGGCGCGAGGTCAGGGTCTCGCGCTCGGTGGGGCGGCCCTCCCGCTTGAAGTAGCCGCCCGGAATCTTGCCGGCGGCGAAATACTTTTCCTGGTAGTTGACGGTGAGGGGGAAGAAGTCGATCCCAGGCTTCGGCGACTTCGCGCCGACGACAGTGGCGAGCACCACCGTTTCACCATAGGTCGCCAGAACGGCGCCGTCGGCCTGGCGGGCTATCCTGCCCGTCTCAAGCGTGAGCTTGCGCCCGCCCCATTCGATTTCCTCTCGCGTGATATTGAACATTTTCTACTTTCCTTCATTCCCGCGCGGCCGGATTGCCGTGCGGCATTTTCCTGTCCCGGTTTCAGCGGGCACAAGAATCAGGGGGCACGCGCCCCACAGGAGACGCGTGCGTTGGAATACACATACTGCGGATGAGACCGCGTTCAGCGACGCAGTCCGAGGCGCGCGATCAGCGACTCATAGCGCTTCACGTCGGTCGCCTTGACGTAATCGAGCAAGCGGCGGCGCTGCGACACCATCTTGATCAGGCCGCGGCGCGAATGATTGTCCTTGGCGTGGCCCTTGAAGTGCTCGGTCAGATTGGAGATGCGCTCGGAGAGCACGGCCACCTGCACTTCCGGCGACCCGGTGTCGCCCGGCGTCGTCGCATATTCTTTGATCAGTTCGGCTTTACGTTCGACAGTGATCGTCATCGATCAATAATCCTCGGTCATCCAAAGTTGAAAACACGAAACGGCCTCAGCTCCCCGGCGGCAAAGGTGGTGAGCGCAACCGGCTCGCCCTCGCCCGTGGAGCAGTAGACCGTGAGCCCTTGAAGATCGTCGCCGGAATGGCTTTCCGATATCCGCGCGAACATGTTCGGACGGATCAGGATCGGATTGCCGCTTTTCAGGCGAACCGCATCTGGCCCCGTGACCGCCAGCGCCGGGATGCCGTCCAGCGCGGTGGAAATGGGCCTCAAGTGCTCAAAAGCGGCCGGACTATGCATAAAAGCTTCCAAGGAATCCAGCCGCACGGCGTCCTGGACGTCAAAAGACCCCACCCGCGTCCGCCGCAAGGCGGAAACATGGCCGAGGCAACCCAGCGCCAGGCCCACATCGCGCACCCAAGCGCGGACGTAAGTACCTTTGCCACAATGCATTTCGAACTCGGCATGGTCCGGATCGGGGGTTCCGATCAACCGCACGTGGCGCACAAAAACGGTGCGCGCCTCCAATTCGACTACGTCGCCATCCCGGGCGATGTCATAGGCCCGTTCGCCATCCACCTTCACGGCCGAATACGCGGGCGGGGTTTGGCTGATAAGGCCCTGAAACTGCGGGATGATCGCTTCGATCTCGGCGGCGGTCGGGCGTCTGTCGGAAGTCGCCGTGACGGCTCCTTCGGTATCGTCGGAATCGCGGGCCTCGCCCCAGCGCGCGGTAAACGTGTAGATCTTCGCGGCGTCCATGGCATAGGGCACCGTCTTGGTCGCCTCGCCCAGCGCCACCGCCAACACCCCGGTCGCCATCGGATCGAGGGTGCCGGCATGGCCGGCTTTGCGGGCGTCGAAAATGCGCCGGACCTTGGCCACGACCTGGGTCGAGGTCAGGCCGATCGGCTTGTCGACGATCACCCAGCCGTGGACCGGATTACCCTTCTTCCTGCGACCCATTTTCTTCTTCTTCGTTGTCGTCGCCGGATTTGCCCAGATCCTGCTGCACGCGGTCCGACTTGAGGAGGATTTCGATCTTCTCGGCCTCGGCGAAGGATTTGTCTTCGACAAAGCGCAGGTCGGGGGTGAATTTGAGGTCGATCATGTGGCCCATCTGGCCGCGCAGGTACGCCTTGTTGTGGTTCAAGGCGGCGATGATCTTGTCGGCATTCTTGCCGCCCAACGGCTCGCAATAAACGGTGGCGTGGCGCATGTCGCCGGACGGGATCACCTGGGTGATGGTCACCGAGACGCCGGCAAGGTCGGGATCGCGGATGTCGCCGCGAAACAGGATGGTCGCCAGCGCATGGCGCAGCATTTCGCCGACGCGCAATTGGCGCTGGGTAGGACCGAGCAGGGAACGCGGACCGCGGGAGCGGGGTCGGGGCATCAGAGCCTCCAGATACGACAGCGGCACCGCACGCTTGATCGCGCGATGCCGCCGCTAGTCCTCGATTACAGGGCGCGCTGGATCGTCTCGACCTCGAAGGCTTCGATGATGTCGCCCTTGGCGATGTCCTGGTAGTTGGTGAAGGCCATGCCGCATTCCTGGCCGGTCTGCACTTCCTTCACTTCGTCCTTGAAGCGCTTCAGGGTCGACAGCTCGCCTTCGTGGATCACGACGTGATCGCGGATGAGGCGGACCTTGGCGCCGCGCCGCACCACGCCTTCGGTGACGCGGCAGCCCGCGACCTTGCCGACCTTGGTGATGGTGAACACCTCCAGGATTTCGGCATTGCCGAGGAATTTTTCGCGCGTCTCCGGCGCCAGCATGCCCGACAACGCGGCTTTGATGTCGTCGACCACGTTGTAGATGATGTTGTAGTAGCGAATTTCGACGCCGTCGCGCTTGGCCCGCTCGCGCGCCAGTTTGTCGGCGCGGACGTTGAAGCCGATGATGGCGCCGCCCGATGCGTGCGCCAGGATGACGTCGCTTTCGGTGATGCCGCCGACGCCCGACTGCAACACCTGGGCGCCGACCTCGTCGGTCCCGAGCTTGTTGAGGGCGCCTTCGATGGCTTCGGCCGAGCCCTGCACGTCGGCTTTCAGGATCAGCGGCAGCAGCTTCTTTTCGCCGACGGCACGCTGCTTGAGGAGCTGATCGAGGGTCTGGCGCGAACTCGTCGCCTGGCGGGCTTCGCGGCGCTTGCGGATGCGATACTCGGTGACTTCGCGGGCGCGGGCTTCGTTTTCGACCACGACGAAATCGTCACCGGCTTCCGGCGCCCCCGAAAGGCCGAGGATTTCCACCGGCACCGCCGGTCCGGCACTCGGCACGGTCTCGCCGCGCTCGTTCTGCAACAGGCGCACGCGGCCCCATTCGGAACCGGCCACGACGATGTCGCCGACCTTCAGCGTACCGCGCTGCACCAGCGCCGTCGCCACCGGGCCGCGGCCGCGATCGAGCTTGGCTTCGATGATGGCGCCTTCCGCGGTGCGGGCCGGATTGGCCTTGAGGTCGAGCAGTTCGGCCTGCAGCAGGATCATGTCGGCGAGCCGGTCGAGGCCGGTGCCCTTCTTGGCCGAAACTTCCACGGCAATGGTTTCGCCGCCGAGGTCTTCGACCTGGATCTCGTGCTGGAGCAGCTCGGTCTTGACCCGCATCGGATCGGCCGCGCCTTTGTCGATCTTGTTGATCGCCACGATGATCGGAACATGTGCCGCCTTGGCGTGGGCGATGGCTTCCACCGTTTGCGGCATGACGCCGTCGTCGGCGGCGACCACCAGCACGACGATGTCGGTGACCTCGGCGCCGCGGGCGCGCATCGCGGTGAACGCGGCGTGGCCGGGGGTGTCGATGAAGGTGATCTTCTGGCCGCCCTTGAGCTGCACCTGATAGGCGCCGATGTGCTGGGTGATGCCGCCCGCTTCGCCGGCAACAACGTCGGTTGAGCGCAGCGCATCGAGCAGGCTGGTCTTACCGTGGTCGACGTGACCCATGACGGTGACGACCGGCGGACGCGACACCAATTCTTCGGCCGCATCCTCGTCACCCCGGAGGCCTTCTAGAACGTCGGATTCGGCGACGCGGCGCACGGTATGACCGTATTCGGTGGCGACCAGTTCGGCGGTATCGGCGTCGATGACGTCGTTCACCGTTTGCATCATGCCGTTTTTCATCAGCACCTTGATGACGTCGACGGCCCGGCGGGCCATACGGTTGGCAAGTTCGGCCACCGTGATAGTTTCCGGAATCGTCACTTCGCGCGGACCGACCGGACCGGCGGCTTGCACCGGCTGGCCCTTGTTCATGCGCTGCAGATGGCGGCGGAACGAAGCGACCGAACGGGTCCGCTCGTCATCGCCCGACAGCGCCTTGGTGACGGTCAGCTTGCCGCGACGGCGGTCGCCATCGCCGCCTTTCTTGGCCGCCGGGACTTTCACCGGCACTTTCACGCCCGCCTTCTTGGGCGCGGATTCTTCTTCCTCTTCCGCCACCAGCTTGCGGCGCGGCGGCTCGGCCGGCTTCGGTCCGGTGGTCGGGGTTGCCGCAGCCGGGGCCGGCTTGCCAGCCGGTTGCGGCCGTCCGGCCGGGGCCCTGCCCGCCGGGGCTCTGGCCACCGGGGACTTGGTTACAGGAGCGGCCGCAGCGGCTTCGTCCCGCTTTTCCTTTTCGAGACGGCGCAGGGCTTCGTCTTCCGCCCGCTTCTTGGCGGCTTCCTCGGCTGCCTTGCGCGATTCTTCTTCCGCCTTGCGCTTGGCCGCGGCTTCACGCTCGGCCTTGAGGCGCGATTCTTCTTCCGCGCGACGCCGGGCTTCTTCTTCGGCCGCCTTGCGGGCTTCCTCCTCGGCAATGCGGGCGTCGGCCAGCGCCGCACCGCGACGGGCCTTTTCCTCTTCGGTCAGCTGACGCAGCACCACAC